>NZUN01000031.1 GCA_002697205.1 Gammaproteobacteria bacterium | reverse complement strand
TCAGCATCCGCCAGAACATCGCCTATGGGCGCCCTGACGCACCGCTCGATGAAGTCATTATCGCGGCGCGTGCAGCGGGTGCCCACGACTTCATCTCCGACATGGAGGCCGGCTACGACACGGTGGTCGGTGAACGGGGTTACACGCTCTCCGGCGGACAACGCCAGCGCATCGGGATTGCACGCGCGCTGTTGCTCAATCCACCCATCCTTGTGCTCGACGACGCAACAAGCGCGATAGACGTGAAGATTGAGGCAGAGATTCATGCCGCGCTCGAACAGTTGATGGATGACCGTACCACCATCCTCATCGCCCACCGCCTTTCAACCATCAGCCTTGCCGAGCGTGTGGTATTCCTCGATGGCGGGCGTATTGCCGCGACCGGCACACACGATGAGCTTCTGCGTGCAGTGCCCAAGTATCGCGAGGTCCTCGCAAGCCAGGGCCGGTTGCCTGAGGAACCTGAGGAAGCGCCGTCGGACGAATCTGATCTTGAATATCGGATGCGAATCCAGCGGGAGACAGCGGGAGGACCACCAAACCGTGGCGGGGGCTCCGAGGGCGGTAACTTCGGAGGCGGAACCTAATGTTTCACGGCGGTTATCACAAAGGCGGACCTTCCAGTTCCAGCCAGCCCGGACTGCCGTTTGCAGGCATCCCCCCGGAGATGGCGGAACGGGCCGAGGCGCTTGCAGCCGAAGAGCCGGATTTCTCGTCGCTCGGGGAATCATTCAGCCATCAGATAGAAGACAACCAGCCCTTCACACTGTGGACCTTCCTTGCGCCCTACAAAATGCGCATGTTGGGTGCGCTCGCCTTGCTCGGCATAACCGAACTGGCGCTGCTGGTCGGCCCTTACCTGGTCAAAGTAGCGATCGACGACGGAATTGTCCCCGGCAACTTCGACGTACTGCTGTGGGTAGGGGGTGCGTATCTCGCCTCGCTGGTGGTGGTCGCCGCAGTCAGCTCTGTACGGATGCGATACACCGGCCGGCTTGGGCAACTGCTGATGTATCAGCTACGCGTGCGTGTTTTTGCGCACCTGCAGCGACTGTCACTCGACTTTTATACCGAAGAGAAAGCGGGCCGCCTCCTGACCCGAATGACAAGCGACATCGAAGCCCTCTCAAACCTGCTGCAGACCGGGCTCATCAACCTGGTTGCCCAGCTGCTGAAGCTCATCTTCATTGTCGGCATTCTGCTTTCGTTCAACGTTGATCTGACGCTGGTGCTGCTGCTCGCGGCAACGCCTTTCATGCTCGCCATGACGCTCTGGTTCCGAACGGTGTCAGAACGCGGCTATGAACTGGTGCGCGACCGCATTGCCGAACTGCTGGCTGATTTGCAGGAATCGCTCTCGGGCATGCGGCTCATCATTTTCTACAACCGCATGAAACACAATGTGATCCACCACCGTAATGTGGTTGGTGATCACCAGGAGGCAAACAACTACACAGCGCAGATTTCAAGTGTCTACCAGTCTGGCACCCAGTTTCTCGAAATCGCGACCACTGTTGTGTTGCTGGTAGCGGGGTACTTCATCCTGATGGACGTCAACCCGTCACTGGATCCGCAGGGTGTTTTCACCATCGGCGCGCTCATCGCGTTCATCAACCTTGTTGCACGGTTTTTTCAACCCATCCAGCAGCTGGTGGCGCTCTACAATGAATTCCAATCCGGCAACGCCGCTGTCGCGAAACTACGCGACCTGCTCTCAGAACGCCCCGGCGTGTTCGAGAAGGCAGACGCCGTCGACATCGAGGATATGCAGGGTGACATCGAGATCCGTGACGTCAGTTTTGCCTACGATGCAGGTGAGTCGGTGCTGGAGGAGGTCACGCTCAGAATCCGCGCGGGCCAGTCCATCTCGTTTGTCGGCCCGACCGGCGCGGGCAAGTCGACCCTGGCGAAGCTGATCACGCGGTTCTACGACCCGGTCAGGGGCGACATATTCATTGACGGGCAAAACCTGCGCGACGTGACACTGACATCACTGCACGCACAGCTTGGCGTTGTCCCGCAGGAGCCTTTCCTGTTCCACGGCACAATCAAAGAAAACATCCGGTTTTCAAAGCCGGACGCCACCGACAGCGAAGTGATCGAGGCCTGCAAGGCAGTTGGCATTATCGACATGATCGAACGGCTGCCGCAGGGTCTCGATACGCCGTGCCACGAACGTGGCTCATCTCTTTCATCCGGCGAGCGCCAGCTGCTGGCCCTGGCGCGCGCGTTCATCGCCAAACCCCGAGTGCTCGTGCTGGATGAAGCCACCTCGAACGTGGACCAGCAGAGTGAGTCGAAGATTGAATTTGCCCTCGACAATCTGCTGGGCGGGCGCACCGCGATCATCATTGCTCACCGCCTTGCTACCGCCATGCGCGCAGACACGATCGCGGTCATCAACAACAAAGGCGTCATGGAACTGGGCAGTCATGATGAGTTGATTGCGCAGGACGGTTACTACGCCGACATGTATCGAACCTGGCAGCACCAGCAATAGTGCCAGTTGGCGATGTTGTTCGCGATGCCCATTGTATGCGGGGCAGCCGATGGAACTGAACGTGGACTTCTCCATACCTGCCCGGCAGGATCTTGCAACCATGCCGTGGCAGGACTCACCCCAGCCCGGCGTCAGCCGCCGCATGCTCGACCGGGTCGGCGACGAGGTTGCCCGGGCCACAACCGTGGTGCGTTTCGAACCAGGCGCGTCCTTCCCGCATCACGTACACGACCTGGGTGAGGAGTTCCTGATCCTGTCCGGCACTTTCCAGGACAAATTTGCGCTTCGCGCAAGCCATGAATTTGGTAGCTATGGGTGGACTTGAACCACCGATCCCAGCATTTTTTGTGCTGCAATCAATTGGCACGGGCCATTATCTATGGGTACGGGTATAATGCCGAAAAATCCGTGGGATCCCAATGAGTCAGCTATTGCATAATTCAGCCTTCATGAAGGCATGTCGGGGTGAAAAAACACCTTATACGCCTATCTGGCTCAATCGGCAGGCTGGCAGATATATGCCGGAATACCATCAGGTAAAGGCAGGTACATCCAGTCTGGATTTTTTTAAGACGCCTCATCTGGCTGCACAAGTCACCTGCGATGCGCAACGGATCCTCGGCGTTGATGCGGCGATTTTATTTGCTGATTTGCTGCCGATACTGGAGCCCATGGGTTTGAGCTTGGACTATCTGCCGGGTGTGGGCCCACAAATTGCCAACCCGGTACGGAGCCACAAGGATATTGATGATATTCTGATCAGGCCGTCAGAGTTAACCATGCCTTACATAGCTGAAGCGATTCGACTGATTCGTTCCGAGTTACCGGCTGATATACCGCTGATCGGATTTGGCGGTGCGCCTTTTACCCTGGCGTCCTATGCCATAGAAGGGCAGGGTTCTCGAAACTATGTGCATGTTAAGCAATTGATGTACGGTGATAGTGGCGCCTGGCATCGACTAATGGAAAAGATAACCGACGCAGCTATTGATTATCTGAATTACCAGATTCGCTGCGGAGTCCAGGCAATCCAGCTGTTTGATAGCTGGGTTGGATGCCTGGGCGTGACCGAGTATCTAAGCTACGTTCAGCCTCATAGTAAGAGATTGATCGACGCCATATCAGGGAAGGTACCGATTATCCATTTTGGTACAGGCAACCCAGCCCTGGCAGGTGAAATGGCCAGAGCGGGAGGTGATGTGCTGGCTCTGGACTGGCGTTGCGATCTCATGGAAACCTGGGACGCAACTGACGTCCAGGCCGTTCAGGGTAATATGGATCCGATTGTTTTATGCAGTACGCTGCAAGCCGTGCGCGGTCAGGCCAGATCGTTATTGGATTGCGTCGCTGGAAGGCCTGGGCATATATTCAACCTGGGTCATGGCATCATTCCGGAAACACCGGTTGACCATGTTAAAGGGCTGGTTGATTTTGTCCATGAATATTCGGCAAGGACCGTGTCATAGCATTTTGGTTAGCAGTTTAGAATTCCGCTGGTAGTTGTAATAGGCCCGTTTATTTTCAGGTAGCGAGTCCAGTGATTCAGCAGAGAACCCTCTTTCTATGAACCAGTGGTCAGTTTGAGTGGTAAGCACGAACATCTTTTTAATGGCTTTCATGCGAACCTGATTGGTTACTGCTTCCAGCAGCAGATCACCGAGTTCTCTATCGCGGTAGTCAGCATGAGTCGCCAGGCAGGCCAGTTCCGCCATATCCTGATACGGGTAGATTGCTGCACAGCTGACCACAACACCACTCTGTTCAATAACGGTAAAATGGTTGACTTCTGATTCCAGTAGCTCCCGGGAACGTTTCACCAGATAGCCTGCTTGTTCAAGGGGCTCAATCAGGGCGATGATCCCTGGTATATCGCCTGCCGTGGCCTGGCGTACTCGAATCGAACTGTGTCGAACTACCTGGGTGCCAGAACCCTCTCTGGTAAAAAGTTCCTGTAGAAGAGCGCCGTCTCTTTTAAAACCAATGAGATGACATCTTTCTACACCCTGTTCTATCGCGCGTCGGGCAGCATGCAGGATAGGCTGCTCGGTGGTATTTAGATCAGCTGTGAGCTCATTACTCATGATTTCGCTGATGAGCTTTCCCTGATCGTCCATCAGGCCGTCGTGGGCAACGAAAAATATGAGCTTATCTGCTTTGAGTACTGCCGCGATTTCGGCCGCAAGATCCCTGGGGTCAAGGATAAACGTCTCTCCAGTGAGTGAATAGCCAATCGGTGAGATCAGAACGATGGCAGGATTATCAAGTTGCTGGGTAAGCGCCGTTCGATTAATTTTTCGGACCCGGCCACTGTGATGATGGTCGATGCCATTGATGATGCCTTTTGGGCGGGCCCGAATGAAGTTGCCCGTTGTTACGACCAGGTCAGAACGGTACATAGATGAGTTAGGTGTGCCCGCACTGAGTTGTGCCAGCAGGCGGCCCTGGGTTCCTGAAATCAGGTTAATACAGGAATCGAGGATTTCCGGGACAATGATGGCATCCAGGAATTTCGACCAGGCATTATCTTCTATGGATGCTGTCGATTGTTTAAGTAATCCGGCCCAGCCATGGACGATGACCAGCTTGATACCCAGGGAGTTCAGTAAAGCGATATCGCGTATGATATTGGTAAGATTCTTTGACTGTAGTGCCTGACTTCCCAGGTACAGTAAGAAGGTTTTCTGCCTGTGCGAATTGATAAAAGGGGATGCATCCCTGAACCATTTTATGTGATCAAAACCGTTGTCCATGCTGTTTTCTATCTGGCCAAAATAAGCGAGCCGCTCATTATACCCCCAGCGCAGGAAAATTGATCCCGAACAGCAGCAGCAATTAATTTATTTGTTTCAGGAGCGACTGAAATGCGGGCGAGTTGATTTATCTGGAAGACTTATTTGCGTGTCCTGGCAAAGCATCATAGCCAAAAACCGTGTAAGCTTAATGATCCTCTGGGTCGGCGGGTACTCTTTCTTTGGACGATTATCTTCACTCTGAAAATAAGCCAGACATTACTTTAAATTATCTTTCGTTAGTCAGCGATTTGTTGAATGAGGGTCGCCTGACGGCGCAGGATGCCGATGCGCTTTCCGTTAAATCAAGACGCGCGGACCAGGTGGGTTGGCATCCCCTGGAGCTGATTGGCGAAGAAGAAGTGGCCGATGCTTCAATGCCGGGTAAGAAACTGAGCATCGATACTCTGGTCAGATGGCTCAGTGAAAAATCGGGTCAGGCCTATAAACGAATTGATCCGTTGAAAATTGATGCACAGGTCGTCACCAAGGTGATGTCCAGTGAGTTTGCCCGTCGTCACGGCATACTGGCAGTTAGTGTGGACGATACGAAAGTTGAAATTGTCAGTGCCGAACCTTATGTGTCAAGTTGGGAAGCGACCATAGGTCAGTCTCAACCCGGGAAGAGTATCGTTCGATTTGTTGCAAACCCCGCTGATATTCGTCGCTATAGTGCAGAATTCTATACTATCGCAAGGTCTGTGAGTCAGGCCGCAGCACAGGGATTATCGACGACAAGCTTGGGTAATCTCGAGCAGATGCTGGAATTGGGTGAACTCGATGGTATGGAGGCTAATGATGGACATATCGTTAATATTGTAGATTGGTTATTGCAATATGCATTTACCCAGAGAGCCAGTGATATCCATGTCGAGCCTCGTCGGGATAAAGGCAAGATCCGTTTCAGAATTGATGGCGTCCTGCATACCGTTTATGAATTGCCAGCCCAGATAGTCGCCGCCGTTGTCAGTAGAATAAAAAGCCTGGGAAGGATGGATGTAGCGGAAAAAAGAAGGCCCCAGGATGGCCGTTTAAAGACTCGAACGCCGGAAGGCAATGAAGTTGAATTGAGATTATCTAGTTTGCCCACCGCCAACGGCGAGAAAATGGTGATGCGGGTTTTTGATCCGGATATCCTGCTCAAGAGCTTTTCCGAACTTGGCCTGGCGAATGAAGATTATCGACAATGGGAAGGGCTCGTTGAGAACCCCAATGGTATTGTGCTGGTTACCGGGCCTACTGGATCAGGGAAAACCACCACGCTTTACAGTAGTTTAAAAAAGCTGGCTACCTCGGAGGTCAATGTTTGCACCATCGAGGACCCTATTGAGATGGTCGAGTCTGCTTTCAATCAGATGCAGGTCCAGCAGAATATCGGTTTGACGTTTTCCGAGGGTGTCAGAGCGTTGTTAAGACAGGATCCCGATATCATTATGGTAGGTGAAATACGTGATCTGGAAACCGCTGAAATGGCCATTCAGGCAGCTTTGACGGGCCACCTTGTTATCTCAACCCTGCATACCAATGATGCTCCGTCCGCGATTACGCGATTGCTGGAGTTAGGGATTGCGCCGTATCTTATAAAAGCAACCCTGTTAGGCGTGATGGCACAGCGCCTGGTTCGGACGCTGTGTCCGCATTGCAGTAGAAGCGAAACCGTCGATGAAGATGCCTGGAAATTGCTGGTTGCACCTTTCAAAGCCAAGGTCCCAAAGAAAATGCAGGTACCAGTGGGTTGCCTGGAATGCAGAGATACCGGCTACCTGGGTCGGGAGGGCATNTACGAATTGCTGAAGATGACCGATGAAGTNAAGNTTCTGGTGGGTGGAGAGGTTGATATTGGNAAATTGCGCCTGACNGCAATGAAACAAGGTATGCGCACATTGCGATTAAGTGGCGCACAGAAAGTAGCTGCGGGTGAGACAACAATCAATGAGNTCCTGCGGGTTGCGCCTATGACCAGCGTAGAGTGATTTTATTTTTCCANCTTTTTTGTGTTCCAAGCTGCCNGGCAGGTTGNCTNAGATATCCTTATAGGGATTTGGGTCACCTTCAGGNCTGGTTTTGAATCTTCTATGCAGCCACAGATATTGTTCAGGTGCTTTCCTAACAGCGTCTTCAATGAGCACATTCAATGCGGTTGCATCTGTGTAGNTGTCTCCGCTGGGNTAACCTTCAGGGCCCCGGGTCAGGAAGAGCTCGTAGGATTGATCATTGTTGATTCGGAAATGAGACATGAAAATAATTCTGGCACCCGTTAGTTCAGCGATTCTACCGGTAACCGTGATAGACGCCGTTGGCAAGCNAAAAAAAGGCGCAAAAACTGAGTGCTTTCGACCNTAATCCTGGTCCGGGGCATACCAGACGATATGACCGTTGCGCAGGTTCTGTACGACTTTTCGAATATTCTTGTGCTCTATCGCTTCAGGAAAATTCCTGTTACGGCCTCGGGTCATAACAGCTTCAATTAATTTGTTTTTGTTGGTTTTGTACATCACATCAAACGGTTTGTGGGTGGCTAGCACAGCCCCGGCAAAATCCAGGGTTGCCTGGTGCATTCCTACCAGAAGTATTCCCTGANCGCTGTTTTTCACGGTTTGCAGGTGTTCTAGGCCATGGATTTTCACNCGATTTCGGTATTGCCTAGGGTCACTTAACCAGACCGCAGCAGTTTCGATNAGTCCTATACCGGTTGAACGAAATACCNGCCTGGTTTTTT
Organism: Gammaproteobacteria bacterium; assembly: GCA_002697205.1. GTDB lineage: Bacteria > Pseudomonadota > Gammaproteobacteria > Pseudomonadales > Azotimanducaceae > UBA9926. The sequence goes on along the minus strand of NZUN01000031.1, from coordinate 19,958 downwards.
CCTCCAGTTCGCNGTNATCTAACTGTGGAAAGCTGAGCTTGAGATTTACCCTGGTAATATTGCGGCGCCTGCTGGCGAATCTGTAGNCAATCCAGCCAACCAGTGCACCTGCACGAATCCTACCATTTTGAGGTAGTTGTGTNGTNANCCAGGCCAGACCNAGCANTAGCCAGATGAGCCAGTATCTAGGGTATTTAAGCTCGTGGTCAGATAGTAGGGGTGGTTTAGGCAAGTTTGTCCCTGAGTCAAAAATGCTTATTGTAAGGTGAAATGCCAGTCGAGTAGAGACTTGATTATGCTAGTATCCAAGGATTCTTTGGATGAATAACTGGAATGATTCACAATATTGAAGCTGGCCAGGGAAACGAAGGTAANTTTTTGCTCTGTTGGCAGCGATATCTGGCTGGTCGACATCATTATTTTCGTCTGAGGTCGTTGAAATGGCNCCTTGCAATGTGTCNGCTGTTGTAATGGTGCGACGTCTATATACCTTTGTTTTCGCTATCCTGTTACCCGTTGTATTAGTTCGGCAACTGGTTCGCTCGNTCANAGAAAAAGGCTACCGNCAGCAGATCCAGCATAGATTTGGGTTCGTACCCAAGCTGGCCAGTGACAATCAGGTTATATGGCTGCACGCAGTTTCGGCGGGTGAGAGCATTGCTGCAATTCCTCTGGTAGAAAAACTACTTGCCCAGAATTTTGACATTGTCATGACTAATATGACCCCGGCGGGAAGGCAGCAGGTTAACCAGCATCTGGGTGATCGAGTGCTGAATTATTACGCACCCTATGACCTGCCNGATTTTGTTGCCCGTTTTCTTTCTCGCATACGGCCCTGTGTGCTACTCACTATGGAAACGGAACTCTGGCCAAATACCATNCATGTGTGTGTTGCCCAATCGGTTTNNGTGATGTTGATTAATGGTCGGTTGTCGGAGAAGTCCTATCAGGGGTATAGGCGGTGGCCAGCGCTGACTTTTCCAATGTTGGAGAAAATGAGTTGGCTTGCCCTGCAATCACCCTCNCATATGGCTCGTTTCAGCAATCTGGGTGTGGCTGAGAGTCGTATGACGGTGACNGGCAGTATTAAATTTGATCAGCGTCTGCCGGCGGATTTTGAAGACCGCAANGCACGCTTNAACTGCCTATTTCAGGGGCGTCGGGTGTTGATGGCNGCNAGTACTCACCCGGGTGAGGAAAAGCTANTGCTCGAGGTTTATCAATCCCTGAAAACAGAAATTCCGGACTTGATACTGGTGCTTGCCCCCAGACATATTAAGCGGAGTTCGGCCATCGAAAAGTTATTAGCGCAGCATCACCTGCAATCGGTAAGCCGCTACCGACAGGACGCGGTTNCCGCTGATACGGACGTGTACCTGCTCGATGTTATGGGTGAGCTCATCTATTTTTATGGTTTATCCGAGCTTGCTTTCATCGGCGGCAGTTTAATTCCCCGGGGCGGTCATAACTTTATGGAGGCGGCACTGGCNGGTACNGCCATTGTCTGNGGAGACTCGCTTTACAATTTCGAGGCCATTGCTGAAGNGTTCCAGGCAGCGGCTGCCATGGCGGTTGTGNAGACGCCCANACAGCTACTCAGTGAGATNCGAGCTTTGCTGAGTGACCCNGACAGGCGCGCCAGCATGCAGGCCCGTGCNTATCAAACNATGTTAAAGCAGCAGGGNGCGTTGCAGCTGNTTGAAGCTGAATTAAAGAACCGTATTAAGCTGGGGATTTGAGCNAGCGCGATGATCTGCTTGTTATTTTCTTTGTCTGCGGAGCNNTATCCTGCGGCTCGCTGCAANCGGNTTGCCGGTTGAGCCAAGCGGTCGGCGNCCTGTCTTCTCTGGATAAATGAAAGNGTTCTTNTTAACGGCTGTTATTCCGGAGTAGAACAGAACAGTCCTCTACTTATCATTAGTTTTAGTGCCAGGGTAAGGCTCAATGCCGCTTCGCAATACCACGTTAAACCGATAAAAAAGCAATCGCTAAACNTGATAGGCTTAACCAATCTCNGGGATGGATTTTATGAGTAAANCAGGGTTCAAGAAAAATCAGCGTTATGTTCCTGATCTGGTCAGGGATATAGCNANCTGTGATGCTAACTACATTAGATTGCAGCAGCTTTTTCCTGCTATGGATAAAGAAGATCACCTTGAATTTGGCTTGCCCGGTTCATCTGAAGAAGTGGATCNGGTCAGGCTTTCTGTTATTGAACGCTGTCCCTATACCACTTGCCTGCGAATCCAGGTGACGACGGATGAATTGCAATCCCGGTGGTTGCAGTGGCCCAGTCTGGAAGTTCGAATCTACCATGACCTGGCAACTGCTGAGGTGATTTGTTTTGATCATCATCGTTCAATCCGGCAGCGCTATGAACAACCTAATCCAGATATGCATTTGCCGGATGAAAAGTCGCAGATAAATTGTTTTCTGGGTGAGCTGCTATCCCAGTGCTTAAGTCGCGGTCAGGCACTTAATCCGCTACCAATTTGCGCTTCCTGATATCGCTTAGTTTCGTTTAACGCTATACTCTAACGCCATCGAGTTTTGGTTAACTAAGGTGGGTGTTCCTGCTTGGAGATAGTGAGTCGAATCATCTGTGTCAGCAAAAGGTCCGCAGGTCACCTTTTGGCTTCGGCACGCTGCTGTTTGTCCGTATCCAAACAAATTATTAGTCGAAGTTACAAGTCGAAGTTACTAGTCGGTGTTATTAGTTGAAGTTATTAATAGAAGTTATTAATAGAAGTTATTAGGCAAAAATTTTAGTCAATGAGAATGGTTTAATTTAGCTATGGCAGGTTCCTATCAAGCAGATTCAATAGAAGTTTTAGAAGGTCTTGATCCGGTCCGTAAACGGCCCGGGATGTATACTGATACCACCAGACCCAACCATCTGGCTCAGGAAGTCGTCGATAATTGTGTCGATGAAGCCCTCGAAGGGCATGCCACTGAAATTCGCGTTACGCTCCGTGCCGACGGTTCAATGTCAGTCAGTGATAATGGCCGCGGCATGCCTGTCGACATCCATAAGACTGAAAAGGTTTCGGGTGTAGAGTTGATCTTGACGCGACTGCACTCGGGCGCGAAATTTAATAACGACAATTACAGGTTTTCGGGTGGNCTGCATGGGGTGGGAGTCTCGGTGGTGAACGCGCTATCGGAAAGCTTTGAAGTATTTATAAAACGAGATGGCAAGTTGCACCATATGGCCTTCCAGGGAGGAGAAAAAAAATCTGATTTAACCGTCAAGGACACAATTAATAAACGTAACACAGGCACGCTTATTAATTTTCGCCCTGATCCTGACTATTTTGATTCNCCCAGATTTTCTGTAACCCGCCTGAAACATCTGCTNCGCGCTAAAGCCGTTCTGTGCCCGGGGTTAAGAGTGTTTTTCACCGATGATACGGCAGCCGAAGACGAGCGGCTGTTTGAATGGCACTATGAATCTGGCNTGGAAGACTATCTGCATGCGGAACTTCGCGGATATGAATTGTTACCCCTGTTACCTTTTACCGGGACCATGGTGGGTAAGGAAGAAGCTGTTGATTGGGCGGTCCAGTGGCTTCCGGAAGGCGGCGCGATTATTGCTGAAAGCTATGTCAACCTGATTCCAACCGGTCAAGGGGGTACCCATGTCAATGGTTTGAGATCAGGATTGCTTGAAGCTCTGCGGGAATTTTGTGAATTCCGTAANCTGGTACCCAGAGGATTGAAAATCTCCGGTGAAGACATCTGGGAGCGATGCTGTTACGTGCTTTCTGCAAAAATGCTCGATCCTCAGTTTTCAGGCCAGACNAAAGAGCGACTNAACAGCCGGCAGATCGTGGCGTTTATATCCAATGCTGTCAAAGATAGTTTCAGCCTGTGGTTGAACCACCATGTGGAAGACGGTCAGAAACTGGCTGAGATGGCTATATTAAATGCACAGACNAGATTANGGGCAGGCAAGAAAATTGCGCGAAAGAAGGTTACCACGGGCCCCGCCCTGCCTGGCAAGTTAACTGACTGTTCCTGNCAGGACGCNATGCAGGGAGAATTATTTCTGGTTGAAGGGGATTCGGCGGGCGGATCTGCCAAGCAGGCAAGAGACCGGGAAACTCAGGCGATCATGCCGCTCAAAGGTAAGATCCTGAATACCTGGGAGGTTGATTCCANTGATATCCTGGCNTCTCAGGAAGTTCATGACATATCGGTCGCTTTGGGTATTGACCCTGGTTCANGTGATTTGGCGGGTNTGCGTTATGGCAAGGTGTGTATTCTTGCCGATGCCGACTCGGATGGGNTACACATTTCCAGTTTGCTGATTGCCTTGTTCGTGCGGCATTTNCCCGCTTTAGTNGCCGAAGGNCATGTATTTGTTGCCATGCCACCTTTGTATCGAGTCGATGTAGGNAAAGAAGTGTTTTACGCCCTGGATGAAGCTGAGCGACTGGCGATTCTCGATAGAATCGAGAGCCAAAAACTGAAAGGCAAAGTNGCTGTCCAGCGATTCAAGGGATTGGGTGAAATGAATGCGCTGCAGCTCAGGGAGACNGCCATGGCGGTCGATACAAGACGCCTGGTACGTTTGAAGATTGATAATGAAGACCGTGCCAATGANTTACTGGACATGCTGTTGTCCAAAAAACGGGCTTCGGATAGNAAATCCTGGCTCGAGAGTAAAGGCGATCGAGCNGAGATAATNTAAATCATCAGGAATAGCTTATGAGCGATCTAATTGGGCCNGATTCCACTGAATCTCAGTCGCTAGCGGAATTTACTGAAAACGCNTATTTGAATTATGCAATGTACGTGATCAATGATCGTGCTTTGCCTCATATTGGCGACGGCTTGAAACCCGTTCAGCGTAGAATTGTTTTTGCCATGTCTGAGTTAAGGCTGAATGCNGATGCCAAATATATGAAGTCTGCCAGGACCATTGGCGATGTGATTGGCAAATATCATCCCCATGGNGANTCGGCCAGTTATGAAGCGATGGTGCTGATGGCACAAAGATTTACCTATCGATATCCTCTGGTAGATGGGCAGGGCAATTGGGGGTCTCCGGATGATCCAAAATCTTATGCTGCGATGCGCTACACAGAATCTAAATTGACTCGATATGCGGAGGTCCTACTGGCTGAATTAGGCCAGGGNACAGTGGATTGGGCTACCAATTTTGATGGCACTATGGAAGAGCCCCTGGNCTTGCCAGCCAGGCTACCCAACCTGCTGCTGAATGGNGGTACTGGAATAGCGGTTGGTATGGCCACAGATATCCTGCCNCATAATTTAAATGAAGTNGTCAGTGCCTGTCTGCGACTGCTGGATCAACCCGGNGCAACCACAGCGGAGCTGATGGACCATGTTGTTGGTCCAGATTTTCCCAGCGGTGCTGAAATTATTTCTACGCCAGAGGAGATCAGACACACCTATGAAACAGGCCGGGGATCGGTACGTGCAAGAGCGATCTATGAGATAGAAGATAGCGATATCGTTATTACGGCACTACCATACCAGGTCTCAGGCACCAAGGTNCTAGAACAGATCGCTGCGCAGATGCAGGCGAAAAAGCTTCCTATGGTCGCTGATCTGCGTGACGAATCAGACCACGAGAATCCCACTCGAATTGTAGTGATACCGAGAAGTAATCGAGTCGACAAAGGGCAATTGATGAGCCATCTGTTTGCCAGTACTGATCTGGAGAGAACCTATCGCGTTAATATGAATGTTATTCAGCTNAATGGTCGGCCAGGGGTTTGCTCCCTGAGAGAGTTGTTAACTGAATGGCTATCCTATCGTTCTGATACCGTCATCAGGCGACTGCAGTTTCGTCTGGAAAAGATCCTTGATCGCTTGCANATCCTGGAAGGTTTATTGATTGCCTTTCTTAATATTGATGAAGTGATCAACATTATTCGCACCCAGGACAAGCCAAAGCAGGTATTAATGACTCGTTTTGACCTATCTGAGCGTCAGGCTGATGCCATATTGGATATACGCTTACGTCAATTGGCCAAACTGGAAGAACAGAAAATACGTGGTGAGCAGGCCGAACTCAGTGAAGAGCGGNTTGATCTGGAAAAAACCATAGGCTCAAAAGCCAGATTGAAGACCCTGGTGAAGAAAGAGTTGACTGAAGACGCACAGGTTTATGGTGACAGCCGTCGTTCACTGATTGTTTTCAGGCCTGAGGCCCAGGCATTCACCGAACGGGAACTGNTGTCAACTGAACCGGTTACAGTTGTACTGTCNCAAAAAGGATGGGTGAGAGCAGCCAAGGGTCATGAGNTTCGGGGTGAAGAGCTGANTTATCGTACCGGGGATGAATTTCTGGTTATGGCCCAGGGGAAGTCAAACCAGGATGCTGTATTTATCGATTCGCAGGGAAGAACCTATGCACTGCCTGCTCATAANNTGCCTTCTGCGCGAGGTCAGGGGGAACCGCTTACTGGCAAGGTCAATCCACCGGCNGGTGNCCATTTTAGTGGATTGCTGTTGGGCGAAACGACNGACCGNTATCTGGTTGCAAGTGACGCNGGTTACGGCTTTGTTGGTCGGCTGGAGGATATGATCAGCAAGAATAAAGCAGGCAAGGCTTTTTTGAGAACNCCGCAGGGTTCTCTCGCCTTGCAGCCGGCTCCCGTGNTGGATAGAGAAAATGATTTTATAGCCGCNTTTACCAGTCAGGGTAGGCTACTNATTTTCCCNGTAAAAGACCTGCCTGAACTGGCTAAAGGCAAAGGCAACAAAATCATTAACATCCCGGCAGCGAGTGTTCGCAATCGNTTAGAGACGATGGCTTATCTGGTAGCGTTTGGTGAANGTGACACCCTGATGGTGTTATCCGGTAAGCGCCATATTAATCTGACCATGAAGGAATTAGCGCACTATCGTGGTGAGAGGGCTCGACGCGGGCTGAAGTTGCCCCGGGGTTTTCAGAAAGTAGATGGTGTCAAACTGGTCCGCAAGCTTTGATCCAGACTGATTCAATCATGCTGGAAGTTTAANCCNGTTTTAGCCTGTGATCATCGGAGCTGTTCTTTATGATCTGCGTCCAGGCAGAACAGCTCGATATCTGATGCCAGTGGTGAATGGAATGGTTGAATGTCGTAGTGCCTGAAGTTTGGGTCATCATGAGGCTGCNCTTTTTCGATAGCCCGTCTGGTCATTTCATCGTAGGTTGATCTGCTGATCAGTGGTTTTCCGGGGCTGAGTGAGGCCATATAACGAACTCGTTTGGCGATGGATTCATGGTCNTCGAGCAAGCCTTGCGCCAGGGCCATTTTCGCCTGTAGNCGACCCTCCGATGCTGTCACCAGGTGTTCGATAAAAATGGTAAATTCAAGGCAGTTAGGCAGNTGTTGAGCNGANCGGAATTGCGTTTCGTATTCGCCCCTGGCGATTTCAACCAGATTGCCGTGAAGCTGCNTGCATTGCTCCAGTAAGGCCTGGCTTGGTATCAGNCGGTGGGGTGTTAATTTCACCGCCAGTAGGGTGCAGGAAGTGCTCTCGTCTATCNAACTATCCGCTGTTCTACCAACATCTGCNGCGGCAGGCTGCGGCCGTGACCGGGCTGTAATCCAGAGAACCAGGAAGTCACCAAAGAAGTAACCCAGCAGGCCGACAATGGCCACCANGAGGCTATAAGCGGCCACGGCAGTCCATAGTATCGATACCACGTGGCCTGAATTGGGTTGNTCGTCGAATTCAATAACCAGACGACCCAGATATTCGCTTTGAGACCGGATGTCAGCGGTCAGCCTGGTGGACCTGGGACTGGTCAGCCCGCTTTGAACTAACANTTTATTNTGCGGATCATAGATTGCCGTGAGCGATATATGCTGTTGCCTAGACAAATCATCGAGAATGACGTTCAGAGACAAAAGGTCTCGTTTTGCCAGGTAATCAGCAGTTACCCGCGCTATCTGGTTAGCGGTACTTTGACGGAGTTCTTTGCTTTGGATATTGAGAGTGCTGGAAGCGAGTATCAGAATTCCCNAAACCGTTATAGCAGCAGCNGCGATCAACGGAATAGTCAGGGTGGCTAAGAGCCTTAATGGGGGTTGAAGCATAATAGGCAATGGTAACATTCCAGTCAGGAAGTATAGCGCATTGTTGATAGCGACTGTTCCCGATCATGCTAATAAGAGATAATAAGATTCCTGTTGTACAGATGCGATTCATGAATAATCTAGCATTGATAAATATCACCGGTAGAGACAAGCCCGGCTTGACCGCTNTAGTGACCTCAATCCTGAGTGAGATGGATGTGACTATCCTGGATATNGGTCAGGCTGTTATCCATGATTATCTGAACCTGGGAATCCTGACAGAGTTAACCGATGCAACTCAGGAGCCCCTGCAGGGAATTAGGGCCGCCATTGAAAAGGCCGGTCTCAGTATTAATATTAATAAGGTTGATGAGCATCGATATACGCNGTGGGTTCAGCAGCAGGGTCGACGCCGGACGATCCTGACCTTGCTCTCCAGGAAAATTAAAGCCAGTCATGTTTCAGCTGTGTCCGTGATGATTGCCGAGCATGGGCTGAATATAGATAAAATCACTCGNCTATCCGGCAGAATTCCCCTGGCAGGTTCAGAGAAAAAAACCAGAGCCTGTGTGGAGTTTTCCTTAAGAGGAGAACCTCCAGCAGAATTTAGAGAGAATCTAATGGCTTTNGCCGGCAAGCTCGATGTGGATATTGCGGTGCAGGAGGATGGCATTTTCAGAAGGCATCGNCGNTTNATCGCTTTTGATATGGATTCTACCCTGATTGATACTGAGGTCATTGATGAGCTGGCCGTAGTGGCGGGTGTTGGCAGTCAGGTTTCTGCAATTACAGAGCTCGCGATGACGGGTCATTTGGATTTTCATGAAAGTCTGCGNCAGAGGGTAAGCNTACTGAAAGGNCTTTCGGTGCAAGNTATGGCTGAANTCGCTGNGCGACTACCTTTGACAGAAGGTGTCGAGGTTCTGTTTTCGGCATTGAAAATGCTGGGCTATAAGACGGCNATNATCTCAGGTGGATTTACCTATTTTGGTGATAACCTGAAGGCGAGGTTAGGGGTTGACTATGTCTATGCCAATGAGCTCGAGGTGGTCGACGCCAAGTTGACAGGTGAGGTCGTCANGCCTGTTATTGATGCCAAGGCAAAAGCAGACATTCTGTCTGAGTTGGCAAGAAAAGAGGGCATNGCCATGGAGCAGACTATCGCCGTGGGAGATGGTGCTAATGATCTNGAGATGCTCGCCGCTGCAGGTCTGGGTATTGCTTATCACGCTAAGGCCATCGTTCGTGAAAAGAGCGATCATGCTATTTCACGACTGGGCCTGGACAGTATCCTGTTCCTGCTCGGAATCAGTGATCGAGAGCACGATAACCACTGATGCAGAAACACGCCCNAGGCCCGGCGTGTTAATTTCAGCAATAGCGTATAGCCNAAGCTTGGTCTGAGGTGATCTGCAAGTGTTGATCCTATGAAATTCAAAGGTATTGCCTGTATTATGGGGGCAGCTAAATCAGGAACCTTGAACTATGGCTAGTTTTTCCACCAATGAATTTAAATCAGGACTTAAAGTTCTTCTTGAAGGCGAGCCTTGCAGCATTGTTGAAAATGAGTTTGTAAAGCCCGGCAAGGGCCAGGCTTTCAATCGAGTCAAGCTGAAGAACCTGAAAAGTGGACGGGTNTGGGAAAGAACGTTTAAATCCGGAGAATCGCTNGAGGGGGCCGATGTCATGGAGTACGATATGGAGTATCTGTACTCGGATAGTGAATATTGGCATTTTATGCGAACCGATGGCAGTTATGAGCAATTAGCTGCCGACGAGGCTGCNGTCAGTGATGCCATGCAATGGTTGAAGGAAACAGAAAAATGTACTGTNACTTTGTGGAATGATGTACCGATCCTGGTTGTTGCACCGAACTTTGTTGAGCTTGANGTCGCTGAAACTGACCCTGGACTCAAGGGTGATACTGCCAGTGGAGGATCTAAACCCGCAACCCTGACTACCGGGGCCATNGTTAAGGTGCCATTATTTATTAATATTGGAGAGACTGTTCGAGTCGATACCCGAACAGGAGAATACCAGGGNAGAGGCAAAAGCAGCTGATCAATGAATGACTGGCGAGCCCAGCCCTCGTGGCAGACACTGGTTGCCCGAGATCGACTCAACCGGGCTATCAGGGCATTTTTTTGCAGACGCGACGTCGTTGAAATCAGCACGCCCGTGCTGGGCTTGCGAGGCTCGCCTGATTGCCATTTGCAGAGTCTGGAAGTCTATACTCAGCAGGACAGGTACTTTCTCCAGACGTCACCCGAGTTTGCTATGAAACGGGTTCTGGCAACCTACGGTCGATCGATTTATCAGATCTGTCCTGCCTTCCGGCAAGCAGACCTGGGTCGCCTGCATAATCCTGAATTTTCTATATTAGAGTGGTATCGGCCCGAATTTGGGCTCGGTGAGTTAATGGACGAGGTNATGGCACTGCTGAGAAGCTTNCCCCAGGGCAAAGCCTGCTGGGCAGCTGAACCNAATCGGGTTTCTCACAGGGAAACCTTTNTANATGAATTTGGGGTCGATCCTAATGTTGCGTCCATNGCCCAGCTGCGNAGTCTAATTGAGCGACATACCAGTCTTGAGGTTAATCATCTGGGTCACTTTGACGATGAGATGGCGCGTTCGGATTGCCTGGATTACCTGTTTACTGAATGCATAGTANCAGGATTTTCCGGACTGACCTGGGTTGTTGATTTCCCTGTATGTCAGGCAGCGCTGGCAGAAATTGATGACGCGGGCCAGACTGCGTCTCGCTTCGAGTTGTATGCCCAGGGGATTGAANTAGCCAATGGTTATCAGGAATTAACGGATGCCATCGCCATGCAAGAGCGATTCAATCAATGGAATCAATACAGACTCAATCGAGATTTGCCTGTTATGGCAATTGATCAACGCCTTTTATCAGCAATNTCTAATCTACCCAGAACCGCTGGAGTTGCCATGGGCCTGGATCGTTTNATGATGGCCTGGCTGGATGAGGATAACATCGGTAAGGTCATGCCTTTTGTTTGGTCAGCAAGTTAATACGGGCTCAAGGTTTTCGCCCACTTTTACTTTGTCTCCGCCGTGGACCCGCCAGTTGGTATGCCAGTCAGTGATCAATATAACGGTTGAACCCAGCAGGAACCGGCCGGCTTCCTGACCTNGATCAACGAAGTANCTGTCGAAGGATTCCTCAACNGCGCTGGCTGCCTTATAAGGNTCACTGTTCCACACAGNTTGCATGGCTGCGACGATCATGGCACCCACCATAACCANGATTACCTCGCCTTGTGCTGTGCTCAGTCTGAAAACCAGACGTTCATTGCGGGTAAACAGGCCATCAATGTGTTCAGTTGTTGCTGCGTTAACCGAAAACAGATNGCCAGGAATGTATTGACTGGATAGGAGCTGGCCCTGGCANGGGAAATGAACTCGATGGTAGTCATGCGGCGCCAAATACACGGTGAGGTAACTACCGTNGGTAAATCGATNTGGTAGGTGATTTCCAACCAGGGCAGACAGTTNATAGTTGATGCCCTTGGCCTGGATTAGCTGGCCTGCTTTCAGATGACCTGATGCAGAGACCACACCNTCGGCCGGGCAGCTGAGCTGACCGGAAACGGGGCGGCAGCCNGGTTCCAGTTCTCTACTGAAGAAGTCATTAAAGCTGTTGTATTGTTCAGGCTGCTGTCGCGCTGCTTCTAACCAGTTGATCTCGTAAAACTTTGNAAAAGTCGTAATCAGGAATGTTTTTAACCAGATTTTCTNTGATGCTGCTGCANAGCCAATCAATCTTGACAGCAGATGTTTGGGTAGAATCCGCTGANATTGTGCAAATAGCCAGTTCACACGGTTGCCACGGGTGTAGTTGAATCATTTCCCCATTCAGACCAGGAGCCATGGTAGCCTTGAATCGAGTAGCCCAGGTATTTTCCAACAAAGTAAGTCAGTCCGGAGCGGTGGTGGCTCTGGCAGTGCGTTATTATATGCTTATCTGCGCTCAACCCATGTTGCTGCAGCAAAGACGAGAGATCTTTTTTGAGACAAAGGTNATTTTCTGNGTCCATCAACAATTGCCAGTCGAGGTTAACAGCACCCGGGATGTGACCGCCNCTGGCGGCAAATTTTTTAGTTCCNGCAAACTCTTCCTTCGATCGGGCATCCCAGATAATCACNTTTTNCTGGTTCAGAGTTGTCAGAATATCAGTCATCTCGGCGATGGGTTGCCGGTGAATTGTTAATTGTACGTCTGTNGCTTGGGCGCTGACGGGTTCAGTCTCAAGCGGTCTGTTTTCGCCATGCCAGGCAATTAAACCGCCGTCGAGTAAAGAGGATTTGGTATGCCCAATGACGTCCAGAGTCCATATTAACCGGCCGGCCCAGCCGCCACCTTCATCATCATAGACAACAAGCTGCTTGGTTTCGCAATAGCCTATGCTAGAAAATAACCGTTCCAGTTTTGACTTGTCTGGAAGTCGTCCGACTGCCGGAGGAATACCTGCTATCAGGTCTGCTGGAGAAATATGAACGGCGCCGGGTATATGACCATTTTGGTAGTTATGNTCGTGACATATATCGATAATTAAGAGGTTTTCATCGTCGAGATGGGATTGCAGAGAGGCAGTATCAATTAGTAAAGGGAGCATAGTTCATCTTCGATAAAACGGTAAGTTTACCTGAACTCAGAGAGAAAATTGAGTGTTGCGCCGCGATGATCACTACNGGGAATNGCCCGGAGACATAAGCATTTTTTTGATTCGNTAAGGCTATCGTAATTTTGTGCCANAAGGGTTCTAATAGGAAGGCGCATTATTTATTAAGAAGTGAAGTTCAAGCTATGACTGATTATTCAGAAAACCTGGTCTGGATCGATATGGAAATGTCCGGTCTAGANCCTGAAAACGATCGAATCTTGGAGATAGCCACCATTGTGACGGATTCCAGATTAAACGTTTTAGCGGAAGGACCCAGCTTGATTGTACATCAGGCACCTGAAGTGNTGNCAAGAATGGATGAATGGAATGTTTNGCACCATACTGAATCNGGGTTGGTCGATCGGGTGGTTGCATCATCTATCTCAGAGGCCATGGCAGAAGCAGAAACACTTGCGTTTGTGGCGCAGTTTGTAGGTTCACGACAGTCACCTTTGTGTGGTAATACCATTGGTCANGACCGTCGGTTTCTGGTTCGNTATATGCCTGAGCTCGAGGCCTATCTGCACTATCGAAGTATTGATGTTAGTACCGTAAAGGAATTAGCGATGCGNTGGCGACCATCTNTTATGGCNTCTGTTAAAAAGANANNCCGACATCGCGCTCTGGATGATATNAGGGAGTCTATAGACGAGCTGAAAGTTTATCAGGCTGCATTTTTTAATTAATTCCTGTGCAGTNATGNGTCGGGTCGTGCANNCATCTGGACAGCGCGTTTTACNTGGCAAAATGCGTCNTTAAACCTGATCAAGGGCAATTTTTTCTGCTTGTCTGGCAATGGCCCATTCGATGTGTTCGGCAACCATCTCTGAACAATCAGGTTGTTTTGCGATNAACGCTTTTTGTATTCNTGCAGATCCTGATGCGTTGCCNAGGGCAACGGCAATATTTCTCAGCCAGCCCTGGTATCCTGTTCTTCGGATGGCGGAGCCTGCAGTCTTAGTTGAGAATTCGCNCTCACTCCATTGAAACANTTCCAGNAGATCTGACTTATCTAGGTTGTGCCTGGGCTGAAAATCCTGTTCCNGGCCAGTCTGGGCATAACGGTTCCAGGGGCANACCAGTTGGCAGTCATCGCAGCCAAAAATCCGATTGCCCATGGCACCTCTATAGGCCTGTGGAATGGCACCACGGTTTTCGATGGTGAGATAGGAAATACATTTNCTGGCATCCAGGACGTAGGGGGCCACAATNGCCTGGGTTGGACAGATTGACAAGCAGGCTGAGCATGACCCGCAATGATTTGACGGCCTTTTGGNGGGTTGAGTCAGNGGTAGATTGGTGAGCAATTCTCCGAGAAAAAACCAGGATCCTGCTGAACGATTCAGTAACAATGTGTTCTTACCTATCCAGCCGAGGCCGGATTTTTCGGCCAGGTGTTTTTCGAGTATGGGGGCACTATCCGTGCATGCCCGAGCGTAGAATGGCCCTAGCTTCTGCAGATTGATGTAATCATTGATTTGATTGGCGAGTCTCTTGAGTTTNTTGCGTATCACTTTATGGTAGTCCCGGCCAAGGGCGTAACGGGAAATNTAGGCAGTATCTTTTGATTCAAGGGTTTTGCGGATACGCTGATGCTCGCCTTCAGGTAAGTAGTCCAGTCNAAGCGTTATGGCGCTTATGCTGCCGGCNAGCAGATGACTGGGAGAGATCCGCAGCGCCTGATTGCGATTCATATAAGCCATACTGCCGTGAAACCCGTTAGTTANCCAGGTGTTCAGGTAGTCTTCATGCTCGGAAAGNTCCAGGTTGCTGTAACCTACCGCCTGGAACCCCAGATCAAGGGCCCATTGATGAATTAGGGTCTTTATTTCTTCCATTTATGGGATGTTCCAGTCTGTATTGCTGCGATGAGTGGCATATACTTGCTCTGATCGTAAACTATTCTGGGTGGGCATAGATACTATGGTACTTTTCACTGCAGCTGATGTTCGAGCCATCGATCAAGCTTTGATTCAGGATTATGGCATATCAGGTATCAATCTGATGAAGCGTGCTGCCCGGGCCTGTGTGCACAGCATTGATCAGTATTTTGCTGATGTGAGCCACTTCCTGGTCTATTGCGGGTCTGGAAACAATGCCGGCGACGGCTACCTGATCGCGGCTATGCTGGCTGATAGAGGCCACCATGTTGATGTTGTAGTGGTAGGCGAGAAGAAAAAATTAAAGGCGGATGCCCGCCAGGCTTTAGCCTTATGCGAGCAAAGCAGCGCTCGCTTCTGTGCCGTTGAGGTTATCTCTGAGGAATGCCTGATAGTGGATGCCCTACTGGGTATTGGCGTTGTCGGGCCAGTCAGGGCCGAATATAGAAAGGTAATCCAAGACATTAATGAAAGTGCTGCAGCTGTGTTATCCGTGGATCTGCCGTCGGGTCTTTGTGCTGATACGGGAGTCAGTTTCGGCGCCTGTGTTAAGGCAACCGTGTCGGTCACCTTCATTGGCCAGAAACGAGGCCTGTACTGTAACGATGGCCCTGATGTGGCTGGCAGGATCTGTTTTTCTGATTTAGGCGCCCCAGCATCAGTGTATTTACAGGTAAACCCTAACCCCGTGGAAATCCTGGCTGAACAATACCTGCCGACACGATCTCGCCGGGGTTACAAGAATCAATATGGGCATATTCTGCTGGTGGGTGGCAACCAAGGTATGGCTGGCGCCATCATATTAGCCGCTGAAGCGGCGCTTCGTTCTGGTGCCGGCCTGGTGTCTGTTGCTACTCGCGCGGCAAATATAGGGCCCTTGCTAAGTCGTTGCCCGGAGGTCATGGCACACGCAGTGGCCTCAGGTGATGACCTGATCACTTTGTTGGAGAAATCTACCAGCATCGTAGTCGGGCCCGGCTTAGGGCGTGATGAATGGGCATTAGAGTTGTTTTCAGCAATTCTGGGTTCAGGCAAACCCATGGTTGTAGATGCCGATGCATTGAACATGCTTGCTGTGGCGCCTCGATATTATGAACACTGGATTCTGACACCGCATTCTAAAGAGGCAGCCAGGTTAATGGGTGAATCTGAGGTGGATGATGATCGTTTCAAAGTTGCCGAGGAACTGCAGAGGCGTTATGGCGGCGTGACCGTGCTGAAGGGATTGGGCAGCCTTGTCCATGGTGGCGAGCAGCTCAGCCTTTGCCCTTTCGGAAACCCCGGTATGGCCAGCGCTGGCATGGGGGACGTGCTCGCAGGCGTTATTGGTAGTCTGATCGGGCAGACCTCCAGCCTTTACCAGGCCGCCTGTATGGGGGTCGTCAATCATGCCAGGGCGGCGGAGCAGCTGACCGGTGAATTGGGTGAAGTCGGTCTGATCGCGTCGGATTTACCGATTGCAATCGGTCGATGTTTGTCTGGCAGGGATGCATCTTGAAAATCGAACTGGCTGATTTTCATAAGACTGAAGCACTTGGCGGTGAGTTGGCGGTCCTGGTAGACGTGGGAGGTTTAGTTTTTCTACAGGGCGATCTGGGAACAGGAAAAACAACCTTGTGTAGAGGCCTGCTGCGATCACTGGGATATCTGGGTGCGGTTAAAAGTCCAACTTTCACGCTCATAGAACCTTATCTGATAGGCGATCGGGCGGTGATTCATTTTGACTTATACAGACTGGGCCACCCAGAAGAGTTAAACTATCTTGGTGTTGAAGAGTACTTTGAAACGACCAGTTTATGTGTCATCGAGTGGCCAGAGAGAGGTTATGGGTTTTTGCCGCAGCAGGATTTAGTGGTGAGTCTGGCTTATAAGAACAGTCTGGAACGGACTGCCTTGATCACTTCTTTCTCTTCAAAGGGAGCGCGTGTATTGCAGCAGCTGGAAACTTTTCAGGAACGCATAAATTGAAATTTATCGGTCCAATGCGAACTGGCGTGTTGTTGCTGATGCTCCAGGCAAGTATTGCTGTGATGGCGCAGCAGACGGTTGATGGAATCAGGATTCGCCCTGACCCGGAAAAAACCCGGCTGGTCTTCGATCTCAGTGGACCGGTTGAGCATCGCCTGTTTAAGTTGGATAAACCGGCAAGACTGGTTATTGATATCAATAATACCCAGCTGCGCGAGGCTAACCTACCAGCAGAAATAGCTAAGCTGTCTATTACTGCCACACCCATTGCCGCTGTCAGGTTTTCACCGCCGGGTCAGGAAAATCTGCGTGTGGTTCTTGATTTGAAGCAGGAAGTAAAGCCGCGAAGTTTTATACTTAAACCGATTGCCCAGTACCGGGATCGCCTGGTGATTGATTTGTTTACTGAAGATCAGCAGATTGAACATCCCCTGCAGGGCGCTGATAAGAGTGACTGGCAAGCCAGGGAAATCGTGATTGCCATCGATCCAGGGCACGGTGGAGATGACCCAGGTGCCATTGGCCCTGGGAAGTTGTATGAGAAGAAAGTCGTTCTTTCGATCGCCAGGGAATTAGAGGCAATTGCAGATCACACCTATGGTTACAAGGGGGTGCTGACTCGACAGGGTGATTATTATGTTGCCCATCGTAAAAGAACAGCTATCGCCAGGGAGAACCAATCCGATGTATTCGTTTCGATTCATGCCGATGGCTGGAAGACAAGTTCGGCCAATGGCGCGTCGGTGTACACCATATCGCAGAGCGGTGCTACCAGTGAAATGGCTAAATGGCTTGCCGAGAAAGAAAACCGAGCTGATTTAATTGGAGGTGTGGGTAATGTCAGCCTGGATGATAAGGATGATATGCTTGCCGGTGTGCTGTTAGATCTTTCCATGACTGCCAGCCTGAGTGCCAGCCTGGAAATGGGTGAGGCTATTCTGCTAGGCTTAAAACCCATTAGCAGGCTACACAAGAAGAATGTGGAGCAGGCTGCCTTCTTGGTTCTCAAATCGCCTGATATCCCGTCTTTGTTAATAGAAACAGGTTTTATTTCGAATCCAGGAGAAGCTAGAAAATTGGCGTCTCGTAAACATCAGAAGGCGCTGGCATCGGGTATTTTTAAGGGTATTGATCAGTACTTTAGGCAAAAGCCACCTAATGGAACGCTGCTTGCAGCGAGACTTCAGTCCACCGAGCCAGTATTTGTTACCCATGTCATCAGGCGAGGTGATACGCTTTCAGAGATTGCTTCTAGATATAATATTGGGTTTGAAGATCTAAAGCGCGAGAATAGCTTGAATTCCAATACCATTAGAATCGGACAGACGTTGAGGATACCGCAACTGTAAATGAACACTCGTATTCATGCTCTTACCAACAGGCTGGCCAATCAGATTGCCGCAGGAGAAGTCGTCGAGAGACCCGCATCTGTTGTTAAGGAGCTGGTGGAAAATGCCGTGGATGCTAAGGCGAAAACCATTGATATCAGTTTGGAAGCAGGCGGAAGTCAGCTGGTCCGGGTTCGCGATGATGGTTTGGGTATTATCAAGGAAGACCTTGAGCTGGCGCTGGCCCGCCATGCAACGTCTAAGATAGCGGTTCAGGAAGACCTGCAGGGTATCACTTCTCTGGGCTTCAGAGGTGAAGCGCTTGCCTCGATTGCTTCAGTATCCAGGTTACTGCTGACTTCCAATGCGCTGGATAGTAAATCAGGCTGGTCAGTCAGGTCTGCGGGTGAACAAATGCTCAGCATATTGGAACCCGCCGCGCACGGGCGGGGTACCAGTGTCGAGGTGCGTGATTTGTTTTTTAACACGCCGGTAAGGAAAAAATTCCTGCGCACTGAGCGTACCGAGTTACAGAGAATAGAAGATGTTATTCGCAAGGTAAGTTTAAGTCATGCAGGTGTTAGTTTAAGCCTGACCCATAATGGCAGACTTGTTCGCCAGTTTCGTGCCGCTGAAACTGAACTCGACCAAAAACACAGGATTTCAACGGTGTTCGGCCAGTCTTTTGTTGACCAGGCACTGTATTTTGAAGAAACCAGGCTTGATATGACTTTAAAGGGCTGGATTTCCTTACCGAGTTATTCCAGAAGCCAGGCGGATCAACAGTATTTTTTTGTCAATAGCAGAACTATCAGAGACAAGGTGGCGAGCCATGCAGTTCGGCAAGGATATTCGGATGTGCTTTATCATGGACGTCAGCCGGCTTACGCCATATTCCTTGAGTTAAATCCTCGTATGGTGGACGTTAACGTTCACCCCACCAAGCATGAGGTGCGTTTTAGGGATAGTCGGCAGGTCCATGATTTTATTTACAGGACGATCAATAGAGTTCTGGCTTCAGTTACTCCCGACCTGGTTGAGGGTCATGTAGCCGATGGTCGGCTTGGTGAAAGCACAGCGATGAATATGGCTGAGCAGATGCCGAGTTATGCTCAAAAGCCGATTCAATTCGGAGCTCGTCCGGGATCGTATGGCCAGGCGCAGGCAGCAGGTGGGCCCAAGTCCTGGATGGCCATGTCGGCCAATGATGCTGGACGGGATTTGAGCGAACAGGAAAATCAGGTTTTCCCGCCCTTAGGTTTTGCCTTAGCCCAGCTTCACGGCGTTTATATTATTGCCCAGAATCAGTCCGGTTTAATCGTTGTGGACATGCATGCGGCCCATGAAAGAATAACCTACGAACAATTAAAACATTCCATGGATAAGGAAGGATTGAAAATTCAGCCATTACTGGTACCGATCAGTGTGGTTATGAGTGACAAAGAAGTCGAAGCTGTCGAGCAAATGCAACCAGAACTGGCCGGGCTGGGTATGCAGGTAGACCCGGCATCAGCAGAATCCGTGGTTATAAGGGGCGTGCCTGCTCTGCTTGGGCGTTCCAGTGCAGAGCAACTACTAAGGGATGTTGTAGCCGACATGCTTGAATATGGGAGCAGTGCTCGTATGGAGGAGAATCGGGACGAGATTCTTTCAACGATGGCCTGCCATGGTTCTGTCAGAGCCAATCGTAAGTTAACCCTGGATGAAATGAATGCCTTACTAAGAGATATGGAGGAAACCGAACGCAGTGGCCAGTGTAATCATGGCAGGCCAACCTGGTTTCAGCTTTCCCTGGGTGAACTGGATGCTTTGTTCATGCGGGGTCGCTAGTGCCCCAGGTCTTGGTTATAACGGGCCCAACCGCCAGCGGGAAATCACAGCTCGCTTATGAATTAGCCGAACAAGTACCTCTGGAGGTGATCAGTGTTGATTCGGCCCAGGTATACAGGGGTTTCGATATTGGTAGTGCCAAACCGGATGCAGAACAGCAACGTAAAGTTCGCCATCATCTGATCGATATTCGCGATGCCAGCAATCCCTATTCTGCTGCTGACTTCA
>NZUN01000030.1 GCA_002697205.1 Gammaproteobacteria bacterium | reverse complement strand
CAATTACGCCTGCCGTAATAAAACCGCGGCGAGTCCATTTACCCATTATTCACCTCCCCACTGGCGTCATAAAATTTCTGGTCGCCATCCGACACTCGTTTTATAGCCGCCTTGATTCTCCCGTACATCCCACATCTACAGATATTGCCAGCCATAGCCCGGTCGATTTCTTCGTCACTAGGATGATTATTCTTATCTAGCAAGGCGACAGCTGACATGATCTGACCGGATTGACAATAACCACATTGTGGCACCTGATGGTCAATCCAAGCCTGCTGCACGGGATGTAAACCCTGGTCATTAGATATACCCTCGATGGTTGTGATCTGCATCTGATCAACAACTTGAATAGGTGTCATACAGGAACGAATCGGCACACCATTCAAATGCACGGTACAAGCACCGCACTGACCTGCGCCGCAACCAAATTTTGTCCCGGTGAGCGCGAGGTTCTCCCGTAAAACCCACAATAGGGGCGTATCTGGTGCTACATCAAAATGCTGAGACCGACCATTTACCGTCACTGTGATCATCTTAGCCCTCCTGTTTTAAATCCTGTTCTAGAAAATGTATCGAAATACCGGGTGAACCCTTCTGGAACCAAAAGTAACGTCCTGGCATCCAACGCCTGATCCTGACTAAATTATCCGTTTCCTTGAAAACCGTCACTTCCAGATCCTATCCCGCCAATAGTCCAACATCATTTACCTGATTTGCAATCATTTAACCCCTAACACCGAAGTAGAAGCAAATACAGTGTCTGCCAAAGGGATTTCGAGCTTTCAGTTAGCCCTTCCTGTCGAACATTGTAACCAAAGCTAAATATATCAGACCAGCACCGGAACTGCCTGGCGGCAGGACCGCACAATAGCTGCGAGCAAGGATCAGTGCTGATAATACCTCTAAAAATGACTGGATAACGGGGGCATTACACGTCTGCTTTGTATCATATCACCGGCATTACAAACCCAGGACCCTTGACCTGGCAGGTGAATAATCCACAATGACATTTGAGTGTAACTTCCCTAATCTAGAGACAGTCTATAAATAATTCCTTGAGGGAAACGATAAAGTAAAAAGTAACTTGGTTATTCACTATCACTGGTTTGTGACCCGTCGCAGTATACAATTCTCGAGATCAAGCTAATACCTGATCTACTCTTCTGCAGGGCAAAGGATCAAATTCGCTATGGATAAGAAATCGTTTTTCCAGGAGCACTGGGTAACCATCGAACAAGAGCGTTTGGCTCGTTATGAAGACATGTTCGTATTCAGCGCCCATCAGGAACCTCTAATAACATCCCTTAAACTAGGCCAAGGCATGACAGTGGCAGATTATGGTTGTGGCCCAGGTTTTATGGCAATGGAAATAGCCAGGCGCGTGGGGCCAACCGGCAAAGTATATGGGCTGGACATTAACCACCAGTTTCTGGAGAGAGCTGCCCAACAAGGCCGTGATGAAGGTATTACTCATCTACAATTCATCCACCTGGATCGAGCCAGTCTTGCAGTACATTCACTCGATCGTCTGTTCTGCAAGAACGTATTAGAATATGTGCCAGACCTTCAAAAAACGCTGACCGAGCAGTTCAGTTTACTTAGACCAGGTGGTTTGATCGAAATCATTGATAGCGACTGGGGATTCGTGATCGTCGAGCCCTGGGGTGAAGAGATAACCCGTGCATTTTTTGCAGCTGCTGCACCCGCTTTCAAAGAACCTCATATCGGACGAAAACTCTATGCGGCGCTACGGCAAGTGGGTTATGAAAATATTAATGTGCAAATTTCTGCAACCGCAGATACCTCTGGCGGTGGAATCGGGGTAATAAAAAATATGGCATCCTACATCCGACAATTTGATGCCCTACCAGGACATCAGCTCGGACAAATGCTGGCGCAACTGGAACAGGCTATTACCGACCGGGCTTTCTGTTTTGTTCTTCCTCAGTTCGTCATAACAGCCATTAAGCCTTAGCGTTAAAGTAGCCCGCTATCAAGTGTCACCACACTAAACCCAGGCGGTCCTCAGTTGCGATGGTCTAAGAGACCTGCCTGATCTTTCAGCGACAAGGAGAGCACGTACATTTCGTAGATGGTGCCGACGGCGGCTATGCGATGGCATCGATCCAGTTAAAGCAGCAACTCAAGCAATCCTGGACAGTCTGCCCTCTATTGTGTGTGCTCCAAGATACCTGCGTGTTATCAATACTCTAGCACTGAGTTCATTTAACCAATACAGTTAATGATCTGACCTGTTGCCCCTTATGTGCACCCATAGTGTCTATCGCACTGACCAAGGTCAGCTGATTCTCCGTGGAGGAAAATAACCATGTTCCCAGGTCAATTTACGCTTTGCCTTAAAGCAATAGATTTAGAGGGTATGCGCCGCTTCTATGAGGCGCTGGGTTTGAAGGTGCACATTGATCAACCAACCCATGTGCTACTCAATAATGGTGACGTAGATATAGCGCTAATGACCTTCCTCGAAGAACCTAGCCTGAACTTCAGAGGAGCAGACGTGTTTCAGATTCATGAACAGTTTGTTACCGCTGGTCTCGACAGTCAGAACACGCCACAACACTACAAAGGGGCACAATACAATATCACCGTTGACGGTATGAACTGGATCAGATATGACCCAGATGGAAACAACATCTTCTTTGATACCAACGCAGGGGAAATAGGCATGAAAGGTGAAAACCTGGCGCTTCAACGAGTACTTGATGCAACATTAAAACGACTCATTAATGCGGGCGCAACGCAAACCAGTCAACGGGCCTATCGTTCCCATATCATGGACAGATTCATGCCACCTGAGCGAAGGACAAGTACTCATCTCGGCCTGGATACCTCGTCACTAACAGAACCAGGCCGTTTTGCCGGGGACTTCTCCCTCTGTTTGAGTACCCAAGACCTCCATGCAGCACGGAATTTTTATGAAGTACTGGGGCTGGAGGTCGAAAACAGGGTCGTGAATAAACGAATCAGCATGACGAATGGCGATTGCCGGATCGACCTCATCCCGGCCATCAGCGAAAACTGGTTAAGGTTCAGTGGATCGGACATCTTCCGGGTCTACGAGCAATTGTCGGCATCAGGCCTACGCCTTGAGGGGAGTCCACAACGGTACAGCAAAGAAGAAACCGCCAGCTTTGCTCCCGGCATTCACTGGAAGACCCGGAACCCTGATGGAAATACAGTCTATTTTAATACAGCAGAACAAGCGCTCACTGCAACTGATCACACTCCTCCGCTTGAGGCTGTTCTGAAACGCAGCCTTCGTCAACTCAAGAACATCAATGCTGATCCAGAATGCCAGGCTCTGTTTGAAAGTTATACCGATAAAATTTAGACCTTCCAGCCAGATTCCAGAACATTGTATCAATAACTGTGGTAAGGCGTGAACGCGGCGGGTACAAGCCGACTCGCTCTAGGATCGATATTAGACAAAAATAGTGATCGCCCTGATCCACCCAAACTCGCATCAGCCCATCAATCCGCGCAACTAGATACCCCGCACTCAAATGGTATATTCTAACTACGCTTGTTTAATAACCTGTCTGGAACCTAGGTTTTGGTGTGATCGAATTCTATAGAGATAATTTCACTTACAAAAAATTTTACCGAAATGTCGTTTCGGTACTGTGTATAATGCTGCTAAGTGCATGTGGCGGTGGTTCAGGTAGCGATTCGCCCGTGAATACGACACCTCTGGCCCCTACGCCTGTCGAAACCGAATCACCAATCTTCAGGGAAAACACAACCGAGCTTGGTCTAACCTATTCGCTGCAAAATGAGGGTAACGACATCATCGATTCCGAGGGAGGACTATCCCTGACCGATATCGACAATGATGGCAAGTTAGAACTCTATGTTGCCCACGGTAAATCAGAACCCGGTAAACTGTTCAGCTACGATGGCGCCCAATTCGTAGAAATTGAAGACAAAAGAGGCATCACTATTTCTGCTATCGATACCGCCGGCTATTTCGTCGATCTCGATGGCGATGGCTGGAAAGACTTCATATCAATCCAGACGCAACGCATTGAGACTTTCCATAATGATGGTACTGGGAATTTCAATCATTCAACTCCTGAAACAAATCTCACCAGCCAAGCCAGACGACCGTTTTCTCTTGCTGCAGGTGACTTCGACGTCGACGGAGATCTGGACTTGTTTTTTACTCACTGGGGGGCACAGCTCAGCGCACAGGAGAACCTCACAGAGTATCTCTGGGAAAACGACGGCCTAGGCCATTTCTCCGACAACAGCATTATTGCGCCCATCAGGGGCACGGCTGAAGATAACCCCACCGAACGATCTTTTACACCTACTTTCGCTGATATCAATTCAGACGGTTACCCCGATCTCCTGATCAGTGGTGATTTCGGCACCAGCCAGGTCCTGCTCAATGACGCCGGCACGCGTTTTCTTGAACAAACCACCAGTGTCATCAGTGATGAATTTGGCATGGGCGGAACAGTTGCCGATTACGATAACGATGGCGATCTGGATTGGTTCGTTTCCAGCATCTTCAGCGAGAGCGGGGGATCGATCAAGGGCTCTGGGACTGGCAATCGTCTTTACCAGAACGATGGCCAGGGTCGCTTTTCCGATGTCACGCAAATCGCGGGAGTACGCGAGGGCGGCTGGGGCTGGGGCAGCTGTTTTGCCGACTTCGATAATGATGGCAATACTGATCTTTTTCATACCAATGGCTGGAATATTGATGCGCACATGGAAGACCCATCCAGACTATTTATGGCCAATGGTGATGGTACGTTCAGTGAAAAAGCCACTGAGATGGGTCTTGACCATACAGGCCAGGGCAGAGGCGTCGTCTGCGCAGATTATAACAGCGACGGCAGGATCGACATCCTGATAGCAAATCACGGCGATTCACCCAGTGCATATACCAATCAGAACAACAACGGCCACCACTACCTGCAAATAAAACTGAAAGGCAAAGGCGCTAACCCAGATGCTGTCGGTGCCAGAGTAACTATCACCACAGCGTCTGGCCCGCAGATGCAAGAAAGCCAGATGGGCACCTGGTATCTTTCGCAGGGACCTGACATTCTTCATTTTGGATTGGGTCAAAATGAAGCTGTGAGCGCAATCGACGTAGTCTGGCCTGGCCCGGGCAGGCTTGAAAGTCGCCTTGAAAATATAGCAGTTGATCAGCTTGTCGAAATAGAGCAACCAAATCTGACCGGGCTGTCATTGAATATCGTCCAGGGTGAAGGCAATGGCATCTACACCAGCGGAGACAGAATTGCTATTAAGGCAGGAACTGCTCCAAGAGGTTACTTTTTCAGCCACTGGTCAAGTAGCAGCATCGACAGTTTTGAAGACCCCCATGCCATATCGACATTCTTTGTTATGCCCAACATGTCGGTAACCCTGACAGCAAATTTTCTGCCGGGTGTTGCCACTGACCAGAGTGTTTCTCTCGCCCGACGCTGGAACGAAGTTCTGCTAGCGGCCATCAGAAATGACTATGCCCGACCTACTGTGCATGCCCGTAACCTGTTCCATACGTCAGCAGCCATGTACGACGCCTGGTCGGTATATTCCGATGTTTCCGTTCCCTGGCTATTGGGGCGAGAACGAAGTGGAACAAGTTGCAATTTCGAGCCAACAGCCCAACCGGAGGACATCACAGCCGCCAGTGAAGAAGCACTTAGTTATGCCATTTACAGAATTATCAGCCACCGATTTGCAAGCTCACCCGGTGCCGGCAATATCCGCAGAGACGCCAATGCCCTGATGAGTTGGCTGGACTATGACACCAGCACGGATTCGACAGATTACAGTACCGGTTCGGCGGCAGCCATGGGCAATTACATTGGCCGGTGCTACATTGAATTTGGCCTTGAAGATGGATCCAATGAACTCAACGGCTACCAGAATATCAGCTATAGCACCGTAAACCCTCCCCTTGAACCTGCCTTACCGGGAAACCCAACTATCCTTGACCTGAATCACTGGCAACCCCTGGCGCTAGAGGAGTATATCGATCAGGCAGGTAATCCGGTTACTGGAGCGCCAACATTCTTAAGCCCTGAGTGGGGCCAGGTGGTGCCATTCGCCCTGTCACAGGATGATTTAACGATTTTCCAACGAGACGACTTTGACTATTGGGTTTATCACGATCCAGGCATGCCGCCGACCATTGATGGGACTTTAACTGACCACTACAAATACACCTTCTCACTGGTCAGCGTATGGTCATCGCATCTAGATCCGGCAGACGGCGTTCTAATTGATATATCTCCTGCCAGTCTCGGCAATATCGAGTCGTATCCAGGCCATATTGAGGACTACCCTGATTTCTACCGGATGTTCCAGGGTGGTGATGCCAGCCGGGGTTATGATTTCAACCCGGTGACCGGAGCNCCTTACTTGCCTCAACAGGTACTTCGAGGCGACTACNCCCGGGTTCTGGCTGAGTTCTGGGCAGACGGCCCTGATTCAGAAACGCCACCGGGTCACTGGTTTGTCATTCTTAATAACGTCANCGACCACGATCTATTGCAACGACGATTTAACGGCGAAGGAGAAGAACTCGNCCTGCTTGAATGGGATATCAAATCTTATCTCCTGATGGGAGGCGCCATGCACGATGCTGCTATCACAGCCTGGGGCATCAAAGGCTGGTACGACTATATCAGGCCTATATCGGCCCTTCGAGCCATGACAGATCGAGGTCAAAGCACAGACTCTGCTCTACCATCCTTCCATATCGACGGAATCCCATTAATTGCNGGCTATATCGAGCTGGTCGACAATGATGATCCACTGGTCGGNGTCGAAAGCGAACANCTTNACAAGATTAAACTGCTGGCATGGAAAGGACCGAATTTCATAGCCGACCCCGAAACCGATACAGCAGGTGTTGACTGGATTCTCGCCGAGAACTGGTGGCCCTACCANCGGCCTTCATTTGTCACGCCTCCTTTCGCCGGGTTTATTTCAGGGCACTCGACCTACTCCAGAGCTGCNGCAGAGATACTAACGACACTCACTGCAGACCCTTATTTCCCTGGTGGTATGAGCGCTTTTGAAATAAGCGCAAATNAATTTCTGGTGTTTGAAGACGGGCCGACAGTCGATATGACATTGCAGTGGGCCACCTATCGCGATGCATCCGATCAATGCAGCCTTTCNCGGATCTGGGGAGGCATTCATCCCCCCGCCGATGATATACCCGGACGTCTGATAGGAATCAAAATAGGCACCGATNCTTTCCTACTAGCCAAGACCTACTTTGATGGTACTGCAACCCCCTGATTCCTATCCCAAACCAGAAGCTTTAAAGAGGCGCAAGGCTAACGNCTTAACTAAATCAACGAGCTAACCATATATTAATCCATTCCTNNCCAAGTTCGATTAACCTAACTGACTACCAATATAGAATTAGGAATTGACAAAANCNTGCCATGACGTTGTTTACTTNCAAGGTAAATAAGTAAGAGGAGTCACTATGGATATCCTGTCACTNTATATTCAAACCAAGAANGCGCTTANTGGCGTTACCATTCTTGCCATGAGCGTGATGTTTTCGCTAGCTACTGCAGAACAGTCTCAATCTGATGAATACCAACAAANGGTTTTGCTGAAAATCCAAAAAATACAGCTTACAGAAGATCAGATAGCACCATTTCGCCAGAACCTCCAGGCTTTTTATAAAACTCGCAATGGTGCAACCCGCCGTATATCAAGGTCAGGCGGTGACCTCAAGGTTCGTANTAAACGGGAATTAAGGAAGACAGCAGACAAAGCTGTCAGAAAAATGTCGACTGTTTTAACNGCTGAACAGCTGGGACAATACAGCGAACTCGTGAAAATCGCCAATAATCAATATCTGGCAAAATCAGGTCTGCTTGACTAACNCCGACTAAAATTTACCCTCTCTGAAAGGGCAACGCGCTCTAGTTAAAGCAAAAAAAGCGCGCCCTAGGGCGCGCTTTTTTGTCACTTTAACTCTGCGAATCTAAGCTACCTAAAACAAACTAGNTTTATTTTCCTAGCCTCCAAAGTTATAGGTTGCTTCAACTCCCCAGTATCGCGGATACAATGCGATAACACGCTGTGGCCAATTCGGGCCATAACCCGTCCTGCGGTTATCCATATCAGCTCCGCGTATGTAGGTNTTATCAANTACATTGTCNACAAATATGGAAGCATTCCANNGGCCTNNNTGATCNCGGAANGTNACNCNNAAATCNAGCCGATCNCNNGTGGGTACNCTNTCCCAGGGNCGATCAAACGCATGNGTAGAATANTNACCTGTATAGGAGTAGGCGAGATAGGCCGTGAATGAACCAGGATCCGTAAACCATGCATAAGATGCCCACATGGAGGCTTTCNNTTTNGGTATCCCCTGNAACTGATAGCCTTCAATCTCGAGGCAATAAAGNGCNTTNAGCTCAGCACTCATATTACACGGGTTCTCGTTCAAGTCCCCTCCGAATACAGCTCGCGGATATCTCGGATCATCCTCGTTAAAGAATGTATAGGGCGCATCGTACTCACTAATCGTATAACTNNNGTTACCACCAAACGTAAACGCTTCATTGACCANATAAAGTGCATCTANCTCAAAGCCCTTNTTTACCGCATTAGCGATATTGGTGGTCACAGAAACTGGCCCTCGACCTGCCGGAGGAGTTAATGCCCCGCCACCGGGAACAGTTATATTAGGCAGGGTAAAGTCGCCTGATTCCTCTTCCCATTTCTCAACATGATCCTGATAGTTCTTGTAATCATAGTAATACAAAGCNANGTTTAACTGCAGGGTTCCGTCCAGATGGGTACCCTTGTACCCGAGTTCATACGAGGTGATTTCCTCGCCTTCAAAACCGAGCAGCACACGAAGGTCACAGCCATCATCAAGTGCTCCATCGCTCACTGCACCTGCAAATGATGCATCACACGCTCCAGTACCATCTGTATCGACAACAGTCCTGTTTTCAGGTCCACCCATATTCCAGCCTCCGGCTCGATAACCGGAAGTGGCCCCGAAATAAAGAAGAATATCGTCANTGGGCTCCCAGTTGAAATTAANCCGCCAGGTTAAATCAGCNTCNGGNTCGAGNNNTCCAGTCGTTCGGTGACCCCAGGAAATTGGAACTCCCTCCAGTCTCAGAGGGTGAGCACATTCAACNTGTGTANACGCGCAAGTCGGCTGAATGGGAAAATCAGGATTACCGGTAAAANANGCNGCACCCATGGCAACGTTCATCGCAGCCAGTGGCGTAACGCCTGCACCGTAAAAATCCAAAGGGCCGACNGTTTCACTACCATTCATCACAGTTTGGATAGCCCAGGGTAACCAGCCCATGTTATTNGCATTGAGTTCTGAATAACCACCACGCTGCTCAAAACCATCCCGGTGATCTTTTGAGTAACGAACACCCAANGTCACACTCAGGTNCTCTGACAGTTTCAGGTCACCNTGAGTATAAAAGGCACGATTATCTGTTTCGATGATATTCTGGTGTTCATACAGGGCNCCGGTATCATTATANCGGGAAAGGTTCGTGCCTTCATCTCCACAATAGATGCCATAGCCACCACCTGGGTTCACNGTTTGCGCGCCATTAATGANCGCCTCCCGCCAGTTAAAACACTGTGCGGTACCGGTCTGTGCTAATTCATCGCCTGGGACCCAACCCACCAATGCAAGTGCATCAAGCAACCAGTTAGGGTGTTCATCAGTCCCATAGTTAACCGGGTTAATAACCCTGCCTTGGGCNGCTCTTTCTCGAATACCGTACCACTGATCCCGTTTTTCGATAAAGTAATAAANACCCGTGGTCGCTGTCCAGCGATCACCGAGCTCCCAGAAAATACGAAGTTCATGGGAGAGACTGTCCGTCTGTGCAATAACGGTGTCATTGTTATCAGAGACGAAACTATCTGAGAAATCATTGTCACGATTAAAGTANTACTCNAAATCCTGGTAACCCANCAGATAGCGAATTGAAAGGGTGTCGNTGATATCCCAGTCAACCACCAGAGACGCGGCACTGTGATCNAACGTCTCCCAGGCAGAGTTGTTTGTTAAGGCAACAATATCGGGAGCGTCGGAGTCACCAATACCGTAGGAGGCTACCGACGCGCTCTGATAATTAGCTGAAGGCATGTTTGGCCAGGAATTTGTATTATCAACGCCAGGGCGGTTGTACGCCCCATAAGCGATTTCGCCTGTTACCGGATTAATCCAGGGCGCAGCGCCCAGCGGGTTAGTAGCAAGATCACCATAGGTGTTGTACCAGGCTTCATCTACTCCTCGAAAACCATGGGCATAGTGATTGGTATCTCGCGACACACGATAGCGCGGGTCACAATCACTTTCATCGTCTATTGGGTGTACACCTATACAGGGCCCTTCTGAGGTAATACCATGACCTCCATTACCAAAGTTACCTGCTCGACGGCTACGCCTGTCATTGACACGCATATTAACTTTTACGGTATCACTGGCTTCCCAGTCAAGAATCAGCGCAATATTCTGGTCATTTACGCCTTCAACATCCTCANTGCCTGCAAGACCNTCTACGGCTCCGTCACGTTTTCGCTTTACACCGGTCAGGCGATAGGCTAGGGAATCGTTAACAGGCCCAGACAAAAAACCAAAATATTCATTGGTNTCATATTGACCGANCATGACCCGGGCCTGGGCTTCAAAGACATCGTGATTGGGCTGGTTGGTCACATAGTTAAGTACACCACCAATCGAGTTCCTCCCNTACAATGTGCCCTGAGGGCCTCGTAGCACCTCGATGCGCTGAATATCATACAGGCCAGATTCGGTTGCCGCGATACCAAAGTCAGATGAGTAAATGCCGTTGTAGTAAGTACCGACACCGGGGTCGCCGCCCAGGCCTCGGAAATTCCGTCCTACGCCTCGAATCTTGATGTCCCAATCGGTTCGAGTTGTTGCNGGTATGAAATTAACCATTTCATTGGGNCCCATCACGCCCATATCTTTCAGAAAATNTTCGTCAAGTGCAGTGATAGCAATCGATGTATCTGAAACCGACATTTCCACCTTCTGCCCGTAGACAACGACTTCTTCAAGTTTCCNTTCCCNTTCANCTTCTTCTGCATAAATAAATGGCGTGTTTAACAGAAAAGCGAAGCAGAACAGNATATTAAAAAGCTTAAATCGAGCATTCATTAAAACCCCCTTTAATACCTCTCGTCATCATTGACATTTCAGTATTCTTAAAGCTACACCTTCAAATTCCTCCAAAAACAGGGAAAAGTCAAGCCCCTTNCCGCCAGATTAATCTACNCCATCGATGCTCACACCATGANAAATGAGNCCTGTAGCCTCTAAACTCGCTTNATCANGGGAATTCTCTTGCAATTTTTGGTCTTCTTAACACGTTAAATAAGCCCATACCTTTGCTCTCAGAGGCAGGTCTCTAGTTCACGCTGCGCTCGCCCGNTTTCCAATAAGGTTTTCGCAATTCCGTCTTGAGAATCTTTCCGGCACCTGAAAGCGGCAATGGCTCAGCCTGGAATGACACAGACCGAGGGCATTTGAAACCAGCAATCAAACCCCGGCAGTGTGTGAGTAAATCATCCTCGGAGATATCTGCAGCTTCGTGAGTCACTACAATAGCGTGCACCTGTTCTCCCCATTTTTCATGAGGGATACCGATAACGGCGCACTGACTGACAGCGGTATGCTGGTACAAGGCGTTCTCCACCTCGGCTGAATAAACGTTTTCCCCGCCTGAAATAATCATATCCTTGACACGATCAACAATAAAAAGAAAACCATCATCGTCCAGGTAACCACCGTCTCCGGTATGCAACCAGCCATTGACGATGGTCTTGCTGGTCTGTTCTTCCATATTTCGGTAACCCAGCATTATATTGGCGCCTCTCATACAGATTTCGCCAACCACGCCATTGTCAACGGACATATTATTTTCATCGAGNATACAAAGTTCTATGCCTGGTAGAGCCTGGCCGGCAGCCTTCATTTTGCCCGCCAAGGGCCCGTCAAAGGTGTGTCGCTCCGGCATTAAAACGGTTATCGCAGGCGCCGCTTCGGTCTGGCCGTATGCCTGAATAAATTGGGTNCCCGGGATTTTATCCATGGCTTTTTTAATGACCGCTTCCGGCATGGGGGATGCGCCATACAAAATTGACAGCAGGGTTGTTAGATTATGATTATCAATTTCCGGGTGGTTAACNAGCATATTTATCATGGTCGGCACCAACAGGACTCGCTGAATCTTATGTGTTTCTACAGCCAGCATTGTGGCAACAGGCTCAAAAGCAGGCCGNAAGTAATTCGCGCCTGCAACAGAGACCGACATCATACAGATAAAGGCATCCGCTATATGAAACATGGGCGCCACATGCAATATTCTGTCCGCTGGATTCAGGGTAATCATCGACATCGCCTGCAGCGCATTACAGACAAAGTTCTTATGCGACAGCATGACACCTTTAGATCGACCNGTGGTGCCGCCAGTATAAAAAAGTCCGGCAACGTCATCATCACATCTACCGGCATCATCCATCGGGTCGGCAGTGATGACGTCAGCGTATGCAAGGCAACCNGCTGGCACTGGCCCCTCATCTATGAAGATGAAATGCCTAACGTGTTTGAGCTGATCTTTAATCTCAGAGACTAAAGGCGCAAAGGCAGCATCCAACACCANCACCTCNGCTTCAGAGTCATTTAGCCAGTAAACCACTTCAGGACCCGCTAACCGCGTGTTAATGGGCTGGAACACGCCTCCAGCCCAGGGCACTGCANACATGAATTCAAAATAACGATCACTGTTCAACGCCAATATAGCAGCACAAACATCTGAATCGACGCCCAGGTCGCGCAATCCACCTGCAAAACATCTAATCTTTTGCAGTAATTCAGACCAGGATTGCTGGCGATCATTATCNCTGGTTGCCAAACCCCGCGCATTAACCTGNGCAGCCCGNGTTACTAGCTGTGTAATTGAAAACATAGTGTGTTCCTATTGTGATCTCTGAGATAAGCATACAGTCATAAAAGGTATTGTACTTGNAAGATAGAAATTCTTATACCAACAGCAAACTATAGAGGCGGCTTGATACGAACATGATTCTGAACAGGCAATTACCCAACCGGTTAACCCCNGCTANACCACCAATCGCAAGATATGCCATACTGAACTTAATGATCCTATAATAACAATGATAGAAGACTATGCAGAAAAAACCGACNGTAAAGCAAGCCCTGAAACCGCTNACNGGCTACTCAGTATTGGACTTTTCTGCCGTTTTCGCAGGCCCTATCTGCACGCGCTTCTTGTCAGATTGTGGNGCNACTGTCATTAAAATAGAACCNCCTAATGGTGGAGATGTGATTCGAGGACCGAAAGGCAACAGCCGAATATTCGCNCATTTCAACGCCGGTAAACANAGTGTAGCTATAAATCTAAANGACCCGGAAGGACAGGAACTGGCAAGAACTCTGGCGCAGGATGCAGATATCGTCATTGAAAATTACCGGCCGGGGGTTATGAAAAAGTTCGGCCTTGACTACGCATCGCTGACCNAGAACAGAGATGACCTGGTTTATTGCTCCATCTCTGGTTTTGGCCAATCCGGACCCTTCGTACANCATGCTGCTTACGCACCGATTGCCCATGCCGCCAGTGGTTTCGATGCTGCCTTTGCNAAGGTGCAACCGGAACCTGATCAGCCACCGCCAATCTGGAGTATCATGATCGCAGATATGTTAACCGGGGCTTATGCCTTTGGTGCCATTCAAACGGCACTACTGGGCCGGGAAAAAACGGGTCGGGGTGATTATATCGATGTGACCATGATGGAATCCATGATGATGCTGATTCCTNNNCAGATACAAAATGCCCAATTAGAAANCCCACCCGNCGGTGCTGGTTTTCATCCCATTCAGGTAAAAGATGGCTTCGTTATGATCTGTATCGTTTCANCTAAGAACCTTCGTTGTTTGTGCGANGCGATCGAGCGACCCGATATGCTTGTCGATCAACGATATCAATTAGGTGNAAGAGCAAAAAACATTGCCAGTTTTATCGATCAGATAGAAGCCTGGTCCAGACCGCTCAGTGCAACGGAATGTGAACATAGGCTCAACCAGCATGAGGTGCCCTGCAGTATCTACAATTCACCTGCTGACCTGTTCAGTCACCCACAATTGATTGAACGCGAATCCTTTACTGCTTTTTCAGACAAAACCAGCAATTTCCTGATTCAGAACCCACCGTTCAAACTGGCCAGCGTAGATATCAGTACCAGNNACAGTGCTCCCACCCTGGGACAGCAGACCCACNCTATCCTGGCAAAAAACTTAGACCTCCCCGAGCANAAGCTGGCAGCCCTGGCTTCAAGAAAAGTGATTAATTGAACCGGAACCCAAAGCTGCCTTCAGGTTATTTCCAGGCCCTGTTTTTCANCAAGAGCATCACCCCAAAANCACCCAGGAATGACGCAATAACCAGTTCAAGGGTATAGTCAGGCAAATAATCTGCGCGATAAAAACTATCGCTGATACCGCTGACTCCCCAGATGTCTCCNCTGCCAGTGCCNACCNNNAGNTGTGCACGCATGCCTTTTTCCATATGCTGCGCCAGATCGCAATGCACGAGATAGCTTCTATTTTCGCTGGGCGCAATAAATGTACCGGTTTTGGTCCGGCCACCAGAGGCTTCAATGTGAAACATTCCAGCCGGGTAGAGGTACTTGGGCAAGCCATGCACCATCCATTGATGGCGGACATCATCTTCATTAACAAAGGTGACAGTCACTCGGCTGCAGGGNTTNACTGCAAATTCATACTGACTCATACCGAAAATCATACCTGGCTCAGTCTTAGCGTAACTTCGNCCTGCAGACACAGTAAANGTATGGTCACCACTTATCTGACTGCAGCCTCTAGGCAACTGGCGNAAATTCTGGTTCATCACGGCGCCATCCGCTTCAACAACCATGGAATGGCTGGAATGGCTGNAATGGCTGGANTNNCTNTTCNGNTTAACNATATGACTGGCANGGTCCTGGGCCTGCCCAGAACGATCCGCATGATCCAGNGTCTGCCCGNATAGCATTGTCGATCCCACTAACAACANGCCCGTTAAGCAACCGAGNAACACTTTCACTTTGAGCGCCCAGACAATAATCCAGGTACGGCCAATGCCACAACGGCTGCAAGCGCAACGCTCAGGCCTAACAGACGAAACAGTAACAACCAGTCCTTTCCGGTATCAGAAAACAAACCGGGTGCATAAGACTCCCAGACCGGAATTTCTTTGCGGTAATAAGCTTCGGTGAAATACTGCTGCCAGGAAACCCCGNTAGTGGCTGGCCAACCCCCGCCCTCCAGGTACTGGTCATAGACGATGGCACTGATATTACCCCCGGGACCGATACCATCGTTGGTAATACCCTGATACTGGTGGTCATGGAACGGCCAGATTCCCGGGCCATAGCTATGCAGNCCATCGTTNTTAAGCGTCAAGGCCAGATCCAGGCGCTGCGACGTTGCCAGCCAAGCCACATCCTGGAAACTTCNAGAACTTTCAGGCAGGGCAATTCCGTCACGATGGGTAATGCTGAATTTGTGTCCGTGAGTATGCAGGGCAATGCCTTTTGCACCACCATTTACAACCCGCAATTTAATCACTTCACCCTCTTTNCCGACCAGTAACGACTCCCTGAAAGTGTATGGAAACGATCGGCCATTCAAGGTGAAATAATCCATACTTGCATCAGTAATATCATAATCACGATGCATCGAGCGGGTGATCAAGCGCGGATCATTATGCCGTTGTACACGTTGACCTAATTGTTTATCAAAATCCTGATAATGTAGATCATATTCCCGATCATAGTGCTCCCGCGACGCTCTAGAAGGTACCCGCACCAAGCCCGCACCGATATTCAGGGTCTGCAAAGTATTATCAGGGCGGTTCTGTTCGATGACGAACAATCCCTGTAACCCCATCATCACATGTACATGGGGCTGCACATGGCAGTGGTAGAACATGGTTCCAGCTTGTCGCGGTGTTAATTCATAAGTTCTGGCTTGGCCCGGCAGAATAGGTATTTCACTGCTGAACGGTACACCATCATTGCCTTCACCACTCGCGTCAACAAATGCATGATCAGCACCATGCAAGTGCAGGGTATGTGGCATGTAATGACTGTTCTCCAGAGTNATGTGCACCCTATCNCCCTGTTCTACACGAATCACGGGGGAGGGTAGCCGCAGACCCGGTCTGGCTATATTGGATTCAAAATTCTCAACGGACATGCCAACAAATTTTGGTGCAAATACCCATATGCCCGGCCGGATCCCAGGAGCTAATTCATATCGGGTAACCGGTCCNGGTACAACGTCAGAACCACCATTGAGTTCTGCGACTTCAAGCCGAATATGGATCTCATCAGGATCTCCATCGCCATCCAGATCGCGACCCTTGGTAATCGCATCAGCAGANAGGCCGCTTCTCAGCAAAGTTTCCTGGGAGATATTATTGGTCCCCCGTACAAAAGCAGCTACCGCAAAAGGGTTATCAGCGACGCAAGCAGCTGATGCAGAAATATCTACCTTTTCAATTATATGCTGTTGTCGCCAGGCTTCAGGGTCCGGGGGACAAAACGGTTGAGCAGGCTCANGATCAGTCNCTGTTGAAGGGGGTAGGGCGCGATAAGAAGCTGCTCCAAACCACTGAGTTAGTTTTAACCGTACCGACAGAGGGTACCATTGCGGTGGCCAGCAAATCATCGCCACAACAACTGCAGCAGCCAATAACNTTAAGCGGGTCATCCTTTAGNTCCNCGGGACCTTNTCAACCAGAANACAAGACTGGCAGCCACAGCAAAAACGAGCATCCACCAGGTNCTATCAAACTGACTGNCGCCAACTTCAAAAGGGAAGATGGCCGTTGAATAAGTGTCTAAAGTAGGATGTGCTGCAGTAATAATACCAATGTAATTACCCTCGTCCTGGAAGCTATGCTCGATAGTCAGCGACGCGTTAGCTCGCACAATGGGCGGCTGATAAAAAACGGTATGGGCGCTTAAATCACTAATTGCCTGGACGTGCTCAAGTTTGGCAAATCTTCCCAGACCTGTAACGTCTCGAATTATTCTCAGCTCGACCGGCACCANTTTCAGGCTCTGATGCAGATAATCAAGCACGATGATAGTAAGACCTGTGTCAGGAAACTCTTTACAGTACTGCGTATCACCTCGGCTTTCTGGCTGGTANGCAGTAAAATGAGCACTATAGAAATCAATGGTTAGTATGCAGATATCATCTTCGAGTACCAGCCCACCTCCCGCTGATACCGGATCNGTNGCCAATAGGCCCGAAATAANAAGCAGCATAAAAAAAAATTTGGTAGCGNCGGATTTTGTCATGGCTGCATCTTGCAAGAATCCCTTCTGAATTTCCATGCAGAGGAGGCAATCGCCCTGATATTTATACAAAAACAGGGCATATTCTACGCTAATGAACTCTGCCAGACCATAACCCGCATGATAATCAATTAAACACGGCTTTCCCCGCTAGCTATTCGAGCAACTAATCTGAAAGTCTGCANGTTCCCCGCCCAGCCGNGACTTGACCTGGCCGGTGGCGGGCACCGGAACTNATCAGCAACACCTCTACTTAATCCATATCAAACAGTCGTAGTCCCAGCGCCAGAAAATGCTGAACATCCGTATCCTTCGGCAGCGAATAATAACTTCCTGCCCCATCCGCTTTGTGAGCGCTGGGTATCTCGCCATCATCNATCACCNTCACAGCCTGAATCATTCCTGCGATTCCTGGTTTGTACANGGACAGTAGNTTATCAAAGTAAGCGCGCTTAAGATCCAACGGGTATTCAAGTCGTTCAATGATGGGCCCACTATCTATTTGACTGTCAACAATGTAATGCAAGGTGGTGCCGAAAGACTTACAACCGTGCAGCATGGCCCAGAAAGTGGCCATTACACCTCGGTATTCAGGNAGCAAACCGGAATGTAGNTTAATCACACCATAACGGGGAATGGCGATAACAGGTGCTTTTANAATAAAACCAAAGCGGATGGAAAGCATNAGANCAGGCTGGAACGCCTGAATCAGTTGCAGCGCTTTGCCGTTATTAATGGAACTCACCAGGTTGACCGGAACCTGGTAAAACCGACTCANCCTNTCAGCCAAANCTTTGCCAGATACGCCAGCATCCGATCGTAGATCGNTTGATAGTTTTTCGTGATCGAAANCTGCCAAAGCCGCAAGACCCGAATCCAANGCCGGCTTNGTCGCCCCCACTTGGGGTGAAAACAGAATTAGGCAANGATGTGAGCGCAACGCTGAAGTCAACAACTTCAAAGCTGCATGACTGGCATAGTCCTGATTGGCCAGGAAGATTATCTTCACAGCAATGATACCTCGCGGGTCTTGCTCAAAGCTTTGCTGCCAGAGAGTACATTGGGAGCAATTACCTTTTACCGGAGGTCATCACTGCAATNGGCCTGCGCTCTGGTTTACATCACCCGCTGAAATCTGACTTCAGGGGTCCAATGCGACTCGCAATTTCTTGGATCNATACTTCATCAAAACCATAAAATTTTGCCGCATTACCACCCAGCATGGCTGCCACATCTTCTTCTGGAAGCGATTTAAAGGTCTCGATCATGCGCTCACGAGTATAAGGCCAGGTGCCCTCCGGATGAGGATAGTCACTACCCCACATAACCTGTTCAACGCCCATTTCATGGCGGATCTCCGCATCTGCACGTGGCATACAGGATGCCCCAACAGCACAATTTCGCCTGAAATAGTCGGTTGGTGACATAGATAAATGACCGCGATAATCACCTAGTTTTGCGGAAAACTCGTTGTCCCGGTAATGGTGATCAAGCATTCGCAGCATAGGTGGTAACAGCCAGCCCTGGCCAGTTTCCGTAACGCTCGCCTTAAGCCTGGGAAATCGTTCAAATACACCGCCCCACAACATGAAAACAAGGGGTCGATAGGTCCAGAAAAACACCTCAGAAATATAAATACCAACAGCACCNGNGTAATTAGCCTGATCACTGTCAGGGAATCCTTCGCCAAAAAACTCTTCCATTGGCGCGGCNCCGGAATGAAAACAGACTATCAGGCCACGGTCCTCACAGGCTTGCCAAAACGGATCGTAATGGGGATGGTGGTAAGGTTTGAAACCCTGGGTTAATAAC
The DNA here is from genome assembly GCA_002697205.1 of Gammaproteobacteria bacterium. Taxonomy (GTDB): domain Bacteria; phylum Pseudomonadota; class Gammaproteobacteria; order Pseudomonadales; family Azotimanducaceae; genus UBA9926. The sequence goes on along the minus strand of NZUN01000030.1, from coordinate 11,971 downwards.
GGGATTAACACACCGCCTAAACCATTTTCGGAAGCAAACTGTACTTCCTTNATCGCTTCATCAATATTCCAGAGCAGGGGACAAACGGCAATGCCGAAGTGCCGTTGCGGATTATTCGCGCACAGTTCANCCAGCCAGCGATTGTGGGCTCTTGCGCCAGCCCATTGTAAGTCAGCGACGATATTCTTTGTTGGCAAGGCAAGGCCCGCCCCAAAGGGTGGCGCATTCTGTTGGGTAATACCGTCAGGAAATATAATCTCGCCAGCAATCCCGTCACCATCCAGAACATTCAGACGNTCCTGGTAATCCCAGGCCCCGGTCAGGTGAGCCTGCACACCNTCGCGCCAGTCGTCATTAATATCTTTCAGCAGAAATATTTCCTCTGATTTATCTGTCATGGCTTTCTGCATGGGCAGGGCCAGATCGAAAGTCTCCCGGAATTCGGGATCCAGATAATCACGATAAAGCGCCGGTGGTAGGCCGGCATGGCAATCTGATGAAATAACAGTGTATCTATCCATTCGACATTCCCCGTTTACGCAGTCTTCATTTTGTCAGAGATAGGGATGCTNACGATCTGGTNTGCCTCCGGATCATCGTAGAACTGACTGAACCATTNGCGATATTTAGCAATAGGTCCATCACCATNGCATANCAGCGGCGAATCCCGATAAATCTTATTCTCCCATATCGGTATATCAAACTGTACCTGACGTACAATCTCAGCAATCATGCCATCGGTCAGGATATTAAAAGTATCGNTGATATCCAANGGCTTACTGAACGCGAAACGTAATTTAAGACGGCTGCTGGTAATCGGTATGACCGTGCCCAGCATCACCGTTTTAAAAGCCCTGCTGAATATCTGGGTTGTCATCCCAGGGCCACAGTTTGAGCTGGTCAGGTGACTGTCTTCCAGCTTGTTGAAATCAAGCGTACCCGATTCATCAATTGCCGGTCCCCGGGTCACCATATCAGTGTTTCGTCGATGCTTATCGAGGGTAATTTCTGCTTTGGGCATTTCCCGAGCGTTATGTACATACACGAAGTGGGCAATATCAACNCCATTTTCCCCGGTTTCCTGAATACAGGAATTGATCTCCCACTCATAGAGGTCAAATTCGCTCCANTNAGGNTCTTCGAGTTCCGCTATATCATCAAGATCAAATAGNGGTGGCAGTCGCCGCGGATGATACCAGGCCCANATCATNCGATTACGNTCCTGCACTGGATAACTGTATAAACACTGTTTTTCCTGAGCCTGTTTTGGAATGCTGGTGGCATAAGGCACATTCACACAATTGCCNTTAGCGTCGAATTCCCANGCGTGGAATGGGCATGCAATAGTGTCCCCGGTGACCTTGCCGCCGTGGCCAAGGTGAGCACCCAGGTGCGGGCAATGTGCTTGCAATACTATCGCNTCACCCGCATCAGTCCGGAACAGCACCATGTGTTCATCAAAATAATGTAATGGCTGAACGTCACCTGGGCCAAGGTCGTCACTGTAAGCAACTGCATACCAGCCAAGCGGAATAGGAAGTTCCATAATATACTCCTTAACCCAGTGAGGGTATCGGTGGATTCTCACGTTTTAGNATCGAATCCATACGTGCTTTGATCTGTGATTCACTGCCTGGATTAAGCGACAGTATCCAGAACTGATCTNTNCGGATACCTTCCAGAGCCATTTGAGCGACTTCATCCGGGTGAGTTGTTTTCAGTTCCATGCCATATTCTTCCATCATACGTCGCATATCCTCTGCAGAGTGAATACCGGAATCCGGGGCGTCNTCACTTTTCTCAAAACGCGGTGGGCGAACTCGATCGGAATCAAAAATCCCGGTGTCAACGATGTTGGGCCCTGGAAATAATGCATGNACCTTAACCGCACTCTGCTGCGCGGCAGTCTGCAGATACANCGCTTCGGTCACTGCCTGCACGGCAGCTTTAGTGGCTGTATAAACGGGCTGGTCNGGATAAACAATAAAAGCACCATTACCCGAGCCTGTTATAACAAAATGTGCTTCTTCAGCCNGATCATNAAGACGCGGCATAAAAGCGTTNATAGTATGCACAACACCCCACAGGTTGACTTCAAAACACCACTTCCAATCACTCTCCGAATAACCCCATANTGGCCCCGCTTCNCCAGCAGCGATGCCGGCATTGGCAAATACCAGGTGAGCGCCACCTAAATCATCAAANGCCTGGAGGGCCAGCGCATNAACNCTTTCCTGACTGGTNACATCACACNTCCTGATATANNTAATGGCGCCNGTNGCATCAAGTGCTGCTTTGGTTTCTTNTAATCCCGCTTCATCGATATCGGCAGCAAGCACCCGTGCTCCCNCCTCTGCCATGGCAATAGCCAGNGATCGTCCAACACCACTTGCNGCGCCCGTAATAACAACCAATTTNTCTGTGAAATCCTGCATATGTTATTCCTTACTTAGGACCACCCTGCANNCCNGGAAAGCGNGTCCCGCCAATAGTATCTGCAAACGGCCAGAAACTTTCAGCATCCAAGGNACCTGCCACCGTNATCTGTCGATCAAGAAACTCTGGCCACCAAAGATAAGCATCGACCTGTTCAAGCATGGGCAATGTCTGTGCAAGNGGNTCCCAGGGNCTTTCTCTCANTACAAGCTTGCCNTTCANCGTCTGGCGGAAAGCTGTACGATATTTAGCGTATACCCGGACGACCTGGGGCGGCANNTCAAATTCGCCGGGTTGCATACTCACTGCCCGAGCGCTTTTAATCCACCACTCATTAGTTTCAAAAACTTCACCCGGTTCATCTGTCTGACTCACTGCACCTTTAAATTCAACAAACGAGTATCCCTTATGGGTGACGATGGCTTCNACCTGATCCATCAACCGGAAATAACGAATATCAGCAAGATATTTGGGCTGTCCCCAATGCTCCCGACTGATATAGACCGCNTGTTCCTGGTCGATGGCATAACCCAANGCATAGTCACCTTCAATNCCGTCGTAGGAGGCAGCAACATTCATCACCAACCCCAACTCAGGCTCATTCTGCACCGGAAAATTGTACACTGTCAGGGTCACCAGGGGTTCACTGCCTGGACTNANTCCTGGCGGTAACAGCGCAGAGATNTGCTTCTCATCNGTTCGATAGACCATTTTCAGCATTGGCCAGTTAAGAATGTCTCCTGGGTTTCCTTNTGGCTCAGTCGCACTCATGGAAGGCTCCTTTTAATTAAACNGGCTCAAATGTAATTGGCATCTCGCGAATACTACTCAGAAAAAATGAATGCATGTACATGACGGGTCCGGCAAATTTAGGTGCTCGCAGCCTTGGCAAAAGNTCAGTAAACATAATCTGCATTTCCTGTTTAGCAAGGAGCGTGCCCAGGCAATAGTGGGAACCCGTACCANAACTNCGTAANTCCCGTGCCAGATTCGGTTGCCGAGCGGCACGGGTCACATCGAATTTATGCGCATCCTTACCAAAAACTTTTTCGTCAAGATTTACAGTTGGATAGTGCANNACCACTTTATCGCCTTTCTTGATCTGNGCATNGCNAACTTGTACGTCTGNCATTGCAGTTCGNCGCATTGAAATAACTGGCNCGTTAAAACGTAGCATCTCATCCACCGCATCGGGGATTTTATCTGGATTGTCCTGTAACCATTGTAATTGTTCAGGGTGCTCNATCAGCAGACGCATGCCGTGGGCAATACCTGATCGTGTNGTTTCATTGCCTGCTGTTATCACCATCANAAACATCCACATNAAATCTTCGTCAGAAATCGGTACACCGTCGATTTTACCGCTAGCTAACCTCCCCGTTACTGTATCGGCACTGGTCTGGGTCAATCCCTGCTTCAGCGACATGGCATATTGCATCAACTGCACTGAAGCCTCCAACGCNGCATCTTTACCTTCAGATGCNTCCGGGTCCTCTATAAACATCATAGTATTGGTCCAGTCGAATACCTGTTGCCTGTTTTCTGGCGGAACCTCCAGAAGATAGCACATCGTCAATAGCGGTAGTTCAGCGGCAACGTCTTTAACGAACTCGCATTGACCGCTAAGGGCTATCGCATCAACGACTTCTCTAGCCCGATCCCTTAAGAATGGCANATATTGNGCGACTGCTTCCGGACTGAATGCATTGCGGACAATCTGCCGCATTTTCATGTGCCGTGGCTCATCCATATTGATCAACATCTTAGCGCTTACGTTATCAACCATGTCCTGGGAGTCTTCCATTGGCATGGCACTTCTTGCCTGAGATGAAAACAGTTCCTTGTTTCGCTCAACAAAATCGAGCTCTTGTCGCTGTGTAACCAACCAGTAGGGTACATCGGTCAAAGGGTCATCAATCCATAGTACCGGTCCTGCCGCGCTCAGTTCCTTTAGTAACTCAAACGGCANTCCTTCGGCGAACAACTCCGGGTTTAACACATTACAAAATGGGCTTGTCATGATAATTACTCGGTTTCGAACTCTGTTAAAAGTTGNTCAGAATTGATTCTATCATCTAACGGTAGTTAAGGAACAGAATACACAAAAATGTTCCTAAACAATAGCTAAAGGGAATTAANTTTGATATTTTGTTCCTTTNTTCAGGTATGATTGCAAGCATGTTNAATACAGGTTCCCGGGCTCAAGGGCCTATTACAAGAACGCAGCTGACTCGACNCACTATTCTGGANGCCGCAATTACGCTGTATCANGCGCATGGCGCAGAGAACACCAGCGTCAGTGCCATTATCGATGCTTCAGGGCTTGGTAGGACCACCTTCTACCGTTACTTCAAGGATGCAGATGACGTTCTCAACCAGGCCGTACTTCAGGACTTTGAGACGNTGATGGCAGATTTTGNGGTCCAGAGTTATGAACACGCCGATATCGTTGCTCAGATTGTAGATGACATGGCTTGGTTTATTGAACAGTTGCACCGACGATCGGCGTTACGGTTNCTATTTACGGATAATAGTCGGCAATTTTACAACCGGGTCAATCTCTCCCTCACCACCTTTACCCAGGTTGGTCTGGCCTGCTCTCGGCCCACCTATGAACGAGCTCAACGCCTCGGTCGATTACGTCAAGGNATCACCCTTAAAAAATATGTTGAATGGTGTACCTTTATTGTNGTGTCATTTCAACGAGTGAACTTTCCGATTGCCAGTAACCCNATACAGCTCAGGCTAATGCTGACCGACTTTCTGGTGCCTTCCTTAATCACGACAANCTCAGAAAACGGTAACNATACATGAACACCCTCNTGTTTCTTTTATTAGTCAGCTTTTTNCCCGCTGCAAATGCACTCGATCGACCTAACGTCATCATCATGGTCGCGGATGATCTGGGATGGAATGACGTGGGCTTTCATGANGGCGACATTGATACTCCGTCTCTGGATATGCTGGCAAAACAAGGTGTAACGCTGAACCGCTTCTATACCACACCGATCTGCTCGCCAACACGNGCAGCACTCATGACNGGCCGTAANGCCATGCGCCTTGGTGTNGCCTATGGTGTGATCCTCCCCTGGGACAATACCGGTGTTCACCCCGACGAACGGTTCCTNCCAGAAAGCTTCCTGGCAGCAGGCTACCAAACTGCGATGGTGGGNAAATGGCATCTGGGTCATGCGCAGCAGACTTATCACCCCAACAATCGTGGCTTCGAACACTTCTATGGGCATCTACATACCGAGGTAGGTTACTACCCGCCGTTTGCAAATCAAGGCGGCAGGGATTTTCAGCAAAACGGTACTTCCATTAACGATCAGGGCTATGAAACCGACCTGCTCGCTGACGAGGCATCACGATATATCCNAGAGCGTGATCGGGACAAACCATTCTTTCTTTATCTGCCTTTTCTAGCACCTCATACACCGCTGGATGCGCCACAAGAATTACAGGATAAATATAGAGAAATCAACACCAANCTGGCACCGGCAAGGAGCGATCAGACGGACGGNACACGACGTCTGTCAGCNCTCCTGCTTCGGCCTAGCGCCCGACCCATGTATGCCGCAGTAGTCGACGCCATGGACCAGGCAATTGGTCAAGTGCTCAGCACCCTGGATAACGAGGGGATCGCTGACAATACCATTGTTGTTTTCTTCAGCGACAACGGTGGCGCCGCATACTCCGTCGGCGGTGCTGACAATGCCCCTTTGCGGGGTGGTAAAGGAGAAACATTCGAAGGAGGAATCCGCGTTGTATCGCTAATGCGTTGGCCTGAGAAACTAGCTCCAGGCAAAAAAATGAGCAGTATCATGACNGTCATGGACATCATGCCTACTCTGGCAGAAGCAGCTAACATACCCTTGCTCCCAGGGTTTCCCCTGGATGGGCGCAGTNTATGGCCCGCCATCGTCAACGATACACCCTCACCTCGTGACGACTATGTTTTTTTTGCCTCTGAAACACCTATTTACGGTCACTTCAATCTGACCATCTTCAATGACGAATGGAAACTNGTGCAAGAAATAGATCAGGAACANGTCACCACAACCGTCACCAATCACCTGTTCCGTATATCCGAGGACCCAAACGAACACAACAATCTGGCTGCAGCGCATCCTGCTGTGGTAGCAGATCTGTCTGCAAGGATTCGTGCCTGGCGCGCTCTGTACCCCATCAATGGTACGCGTTCCCACCTCATGCCTCCACCGGGATGGCGAGCGCCCNTGGACTGGGCAGAATACCCNCGACCNCTGGGAACCCTNCAGGGCCATGCGGCGCCTGGTATGCCGCCGCCAGGACTAGAAAAACTTCTTGACCAGCAACACGGCGAAAGGGGACGCCTGGTTTACGATTGNGAAACCAAGTGGTACCTGGCCGGTCTATGTCTGCGCAACTAAATACCAGATCCGGCCTAGCCTGGCCAATCATACTATCNGCCTNNATACATACGCTGTTAGTTGGAAACCTACCTTAATGGGTGGCTCGGCTAGGTCAATGTTTGACACAATTACATTAATGACTAGTGCCGCTGCACTCTTACTTTTGGTCGCCCTGTCATCAGTAACAGCTAACGCTGCAAATATGCCGCCGCGCAATGCCCACTTGGCTGACTCGAGCTATGCTATGGCACATGGTGATCCAGCTCAACAGGACGCCTTGGCACAGGCAGGCCCCCGCGACCAATCCAGACATCTCGATGCCAGCGAGATCAATTACAAGCACGTTGGACCGGGACATTTTGGGACAACCACATCAGGGATTTATGCCGATGGACGCAGAGTGTTCTGGGGTAATGGTATCGATCGCATTGTCAAGATGGATCACCATACCTACGAAGTAGTAGCAACCTATTTCTTCCCTGGCGTTGAGGTATATGAAGAACCAAGAGCAGAAGCTTCGATCAATGCATTTGATAAAAGCAATGATGGCCCTTTCGCGCTAATACGTGCTTTCTCAGAGATGAATAAACTACGCGATCTGTCCAACCTGTACACGCTGCTGACACGCGACCATACCTACTTTATTGCCAATAGCCAGGGTTATATCACGGCATACACCGACGCTGATCCCGATGACTCAACATCGGCCATAGTAGAAAAAAGCAGATTCCAGCTGCCAGCTCAGATTACCGGCCCTGTCATGGGCCTTAACATGACTTATGACGGTTGGCTGGTTGCCGTAACTGAACACGGCTGGGTGGTGGTGGTGCGCCAGGATTTCAGCGAGCATCATGTCATCAGAATGTTACATAGCCAGGGCGCTGAACACAAAGCGACCGGCCCGGTGGGTAAAGGTTGGGTCCGAAACGCCTTCGCCATCGACCAGAGTGGCGGTCTATATATAGCTTCCCAACAACATATGCATAAGGTCATCTGGACCGGTAAGCAGCTATCTACGAGTCCACAGGATGGCGCATGGACAACAGCCTATCTCAATGGCACTGGTCAGGGTACCGGGGCCACCCCCTCCCTGATGGGATTCGGCAGTGAAGATCAATTTGTGGTCATCACTGACGGCGAAGACAAAATGAACGTTGTTCTGTTCTGGCGGAACAGCATACCTGATGACTGGTCAGGGATTAAGCACTCAACTGACCGGCGTATTGCCGGTGTGATCCCTGTGGATATGGGTGAATTGCAACTTCCCTCCATCCAAACGCAGCAGTCTGTTGTTGTCTATGGCTACGGTGCCCTGGTAGTCAACAATAACCCACGAAATATCCCGTGGTATCTGCCAAAGCGAGCTGCTGCCTTATTAATCAGCCTGCTCGGCAGCAATCCCAGGCATCAACCTTATGGCGTTCAACAGTTCAGGTGGGACCCCAAATCGCGGCAGCTGATGGACAGCTGGGTCAATACAACGGTAAGTTCTCCCAGCTCCGTTCCCATTGTCAGCGCCGCCGGCAGCGCTGTCTACCTGATTGGTGCCCGCAATAATCGCTTCACTTTGGAAGCCCTGGACTGGCAAACAGGCAAGGCACTTTTTCACTATGTCATCGGTGGCCAGCGCTACAATGTCATGTTTTCTGCAACGATGCTGGATGAGCAAGGGCGCATTCACTATGGTACACCATGGGGCCGGGTTAGAATTTCTGCATCACAACTATCGCCCTGATTAGCCAATAGCACTGGTTTGGGAATTACCGGTGATCGTCTGAACAACCAAAGCCGTATTAAACCGAAACAAGCAAGCTTGCTTTTTATTGATAAATCAGGATAGTTGTTAAAGAAATAATGAAAATAACCACACAGTAGTAATCAAAATACTATCAAGGGGAACTAGTATGAATTACCTCACTCGCCTAAGCACACTAATCATAGCAGGCTGTTCTGTTCTGAGTGCGATGTCATTTCCAATATGGGCTGCAGAAGACAGTAGCAATGTGCTCGAAGAAATAGTCGTGACTGCAAGGAAACAAGAAGAATCTGCGCAGGACATTCCGATAGCAATCACTGCATTAACCCAGGAACTAAAGAATTCCTCCATCAGGGACCTCTCTGATCTCAACGGTTATTCCCCGAATATGGTTTTCGGGGTTGATGGCGGTCGTGGCGGCGGCGGGGCGAACGTCACCATTCGCGGGATCAGCCCGACCCGATCGGATGACAACTCGTTTGACTCTCCTATTGCAGTGGTGATCGATGATATTTTCCTAGGTACATTAGCGGGTCAGGTTATAGAAAATTTCGACCTGGAACGAGTGGAAATCTTGCGTGGGCCACAAGGCACGTTATTTGGCAAGAACACCGTAGGCGGCGTGATTAACGTTGTTCGCAGCCGACCAACAGGAGAAAACGGTGCTCGCTTAAAAGTTACCGCTGGTCAGGATGGCCAGAGAGAATTTCGGGCTGTTGTAAATACAGGCCTGTCAGATAACCTCGCTTTGAAGTTGTTTGGTTCCAGCATTCAGTATGATGGGTTTATGAAGAACATCACCACTGGCAATAACGCAGCAGAAAAAGATTATCACAACATCGGGGCTACTATTCTCTGGGAACCCAACGACCGATTCGATTTAAGATTCACGGCTGAGGTATTTAATGATGAGGGCATACTTGACTCCTACCATACAAACTATAATACCGCTCCCGGTGTGATCCCAGCACCACCAGCCGGTTCACCGGAGGGTGATTTCAGCGGCGGATTCACGATCTGTGCTCTCGGTAGTGTGTTGTATGGCGTGGATGCTTGTAGAAACTCCCTGGCCACGCCTTCGGTCTCGACCAATGATAAAGATAATGTTTATTCACTGGAAACTGATGCCTATACGTTGAAGATGACCTATGAATTAAATGAAAACATGACCGTGGTATCAGTCACAGGTTACCGAGATGTAGTCGAGTACAGGAAGTTTGATTTTGATGCATCAGCTGCGCCGTTCATCACCATAGAACGTTTTAATGAATATACCCAAACCAGTCAGGAGATCAGACTTGACGGCAATTGGGAGAACGTTACCTTGTCAGCTGGACTATACTATTTCAATAACGAGTTTGAACAAGACTGGATTACCGGTGACGGCTTCTGGTCTTTCATCTTTACCACCTTTGCACCAGGTGCCTCCTCGTCAAGCGACCCGTTCTGGTGGGGCCTTTGTGTTGATGGAGTGATTCTGTCTTGTGACCCAGGACTCAGCTCAATTCCCGCTGGGGAGAATGTCACCCAGATTCTTTACGAGACCCAGGAAACGACCTCCTATGCAGCTTATGGGCAAATGGACTGGCGTTTTGCTGATCAATGGACCTTGACTGCGGGAGTACGCTGGACACGAGAAGAAAAAGACTTCAGAGCAGGTCAGGCCTATCTGTCAAATGATGCCCGAGCGCTGATGAGGGTTTTCCCGGGTGGTTACGCGGACCTAGAGAAGAGCTGGACGGAAGTCTCTCCCAAATTGGGCTTGGCTTATGAGCTCAATGAAGATTCCATGATGTACGCCTCTTACGCTGAAGGATTCAAATCGGGTGGGTTTTTCGGGGTGAATCAGAACATTGCTGATTTCGTAAGAGATCAGTACGAACCCGAATATGCCAACTCTCTGGAAATTGGCTATAAAAGTCAACACATGGATAATCGCGTGCGCTTTAACCTGACCTGGTTCAGGAACGACTTTGAGGATAAGCAGGAACAGTCGGTTCAATTGGATTCATCCACTAATACAGTGGCAACAGTTTTTTCCAATGCTGCCAGTGTCATTTATTCAGGTGTAGAGCTTGAGACGCAGGTCATATTCAATGAATATTTCAGAGCTTTCTTTAATTACGGCTATCTGAGCGCGGAATATGACGAATTCGTAACTGACCTGAATCCCAATGATGATGGCGTTGTAGGCGCACAGCCTGAAGACGCTTCCCACTTAAACCCAAGAAATGCACCTGGTTTTACCTACGGGGCAGGTGGCACATTGGCTTTTCCAGTTGGCAATGGCACAGTTGAGATTTTTGGGAAATTCACCGTGATTGATGAGATTGATGGGAGCCTGTTAAATCTCCAACAGTCGAAAATAGCACAACGAGATGATGTCAGCGCATCGATTGGCTATTATCGCGATAAATGGTCTGTGGTTGGATATGGTAAAAACCTGACTGACGAGCGCTTTGAAGCTTTCTTCCCCATAGCAACTCTGTTTGCTGCTGGCTTCGTCAATCGACCAAAAACCTTTGGTGTAGAATTTACCTACGAGATGTAGATGTAGATGTAGATGTAGATGTAGATGTAAAGATCATTAGAGAAAAGCCCGTCTTCGGTCGGGCTTTTCTCCATTTTTAGAACCTACCTTCAAAAATAGTATGATCCTACAATGCTTGAAAGTAGCATATCCTGAAAAAACTATAACAAGCATAGTCAAAACAACAATAAAGGGGACCCATTGATGCGTAACTCAATTCTTAAAAAATGTGTAATCACAGCGATTGCATTTACTACCTCCAGTCTCGCTCAAGCAGAGCAGAACGTACTCGAAGAAATTGTTGTAACCGCCAGACAACAAAGTGAATCTCTTCAGGATGTTCCAGTGACTATCAGTGCATTTACCGAAGAAGACCTAGATCGATATAACATTACAACGCTGGTAGATGCGGCAAAAATGGTCCCAAACATGGTGATCGCTCAAGGTGGCTCGGGTAATGGTGCCGGTCTGCGATTAAGAGGCATTGGTTCCTCGTCTATCAGTGCTGCTTTTGACCATTCTGTGGCCATTAATATCGATGGTGTGGTGGTCAATCGGGGTCGATTCATCCATAACTCCTATATGGATATGGGACAACTAGAAATTCTTAAAGGACCACAATCCCTTTATTTTGGTAAATCAGCCACGGCAGGGGTCGTTTCTATCACCACCAATGATCCCGGGGATGAAGTTGAATTCCAGATCAGTGGCGGTGTTGAAACGGAACACGCCGGGACCTTTACCGAGTTAGTTATTTCAGCACCTTTATCGGACACTTTCGGAGCCCGGCTGGCCATGGGGACTTCAAAAAATGATGAATTATTCGAAAATTACTCCTACGCCAATGATCCTGCG
>NZUN01000029.1 GCA_002697205.1 Gammaproteobacteria bacterium | reverse complement strand
AGAATCAAATCCGAGAGCTTGCCGGCATCTTCTGCTTCGATCCCCTTGAGTGTCTTCTCTGAGGTGTCCTTCAACTCAATTCCGAAGGACTTACTTCAGAACTTTTGAACAGACCTTTGGAGGAGAACGGCGAGGCTATCATAAGCCAATTATGATAGCTGGAGGACTGGGCAATGTTCGGCAACAACATGTCGAGAAAGGACCGGTGAATGTAGGGTCGGCTTTAGTGGTACTAGGCGGGCCAGCAATGTTGATTGGTTTGGGTGGCGGGGCAGCTTCCTCCATGGCCACAGGAACAGCACACGCTGATCTGGATTTTGCCAGTGTACAACGAGGTAATGCGGAGATGGAACATCGCTGTCAGGAAGTCATCGACCGTTGCTGGCAGTTGGGTGAAGCTAATCCTATCCAGTTTATCCATGATGTTGGTGCCGGCGGTTTGTCTAATGCCTTACCCGAACTGGTTAAAGACGGCGGACGTGGTGGGTTGTTTGAATTGCGTGATATCCCGAATGCGGAATTAGGTATGACGCCATTGGAAATCTGGTGCAACGAAGCCCAGGAACGTTATGTAATGGCAGTAAATGAACAGGATCTTGCCCAGTTTAAAGAGATTTGTCTGCGAGAACGTTGCCCTGTTGCCGTGGTAGGCACAGCCATTGACCAACTTCATCTCGAAGTAGGTGATCGATTGCTGCAGGAAAAACCCGTGGATTTACCCATGGATGTCTTGTTTGGTAAGCCGCCGCGGATGCATAAAGAGGTAAGGCGGCCACTTCAGGGGGGGAGAGACCCTGAGTTAACGATTGATCTGGACGAGGCAACTCATCGAGTTCTAGGCCATCCTGCTGTGGCCAGTAAATCGTTTTTAATAACCATCGGTGATCGCAGTGTCGGAGGCCTGGTTGCGCGAGATCAATTTATTGGACCCTGGCAGGTTCCGGTTGCAGATGTGGCTGTGACGGCGACTACGTTTGAAGGGATCACAGGTGAGGCGATGTCCATGGGTGAGCGTAGCCCTGTTGCTCTGCTGGATAGTCCGAGCTCCGGGCGATTGGCCGTGGCGGAGGCTATCACCAATATAGCTGCTGCAAAGATTAATGATTTGCGGGACGTTAAGTTGTCAGCGAACTGGATGGCTGCAAGTGGTCATCCAGGTGAGGACGCCAATCTGTTTGACACAGTTTATGCCCTTGGTATGGAACTTTGCCCAGGATTAGGGGTTTGTATCCCTGTTGGCAAGGACTCCATGTCTATGAAGACCCGCTGGCAGGCAAATGATGAAGCCAGGGAGGTAACCTCCCCGCTGTCGGTTGTTATATCGGCTTTTGCGCCTGTGACAGATATTGAAGATACCCTGACAGCGCAATTGCTGCCTCAGCCGAGTCAATTGATTCTGATCGATCTGTCTGCAGGTAAGCAGCGGCTGGGAGGCTCTATTTTACTTGAGTGCTGCTCTCAGATGGGCCGACAGGTTCCCGATCTGGACCAGCCGGAGGTGCTACGGGCATTTTTCCAGCTTGTCCAGGATGACGGCTTTCGTCAGCATATCCTGGCTTATCACGATCGTTCCGATGGTGGGTTAATGGCAACGCTATCGGAAATGAGTTTTGCAGGCCATTGTGGTCTGGATATTATTGTAGATCCACAAAGTGAACCGCTGGCTTTTTTGTTTAACGAAGAGCTGGGAGCAGTTCTGCAAGTTGCCGAAGATCAGGTAAACACCGTTTTAGCCGGTATAAAGAACTGTGGATTAAAGGCAAGTTCAGTCGCTAGGGTTAGGCAGGATCAAAATATAAGGGTCGTCCAGGAAGACAGGGAAATCGCCCGATTCAGCCGCACTGTGCTTCAGCAGCGCTGGTCCCAGGTGAGCTACCAGATTCAGAGGCTGCGGGATAACCCGGACTGTGCCGATGAGGCGTTTGCCGGCCTGGCTGCGGACAATGACCCTGGCTTGTCAGTCGGCTTGACCTACGCCTGGGACCAGTCGTCGCAGTTGGCCACTATTAATATTAATAAAGGGGTCCGTCCTCGTGTCGCCATATTGAGAGAACAGGGTGTCAATAGCCAGGTTGAGATGGCAGCTGCATTCGTGCAGGCCGGATTTGATGCAGTGGATGTTCATATGAGCGATCTGTTATCTGGCTCGATTGATCTTAATGGTTTCAAGGGGATGGTCGCGTGTGGTGGGTTTTCCTNTGGTGATGTGCTGGGTGCGGGTGAAGGCTGGGCAAAATCGATCCTATTTAACGAGCGAGTNCGAAATTCATTCCAGGCTTTTTTTGAGCGAANGGATACTTTTACCTTAGGGGTATGCAACGGTTGCCAGATGTTGTCAGCTGTCAAGGCGTTGATNCCGGGGGCGGCGCTTTGGCCTAGATTTGTCGGAAATCGTTCCGAACAGTTTGAAGCCCGATTTTCACTGGTGCAGATTCAGGAAAGCCCATCGATTTTNCTGCGTGGAATGGCCGGTTCACATATGCCAGTTGTGGTTTCTCATGGCGAAGGCAGNGCTGAATTTCCTCTGGGTGGANATGATCAGCTNAACCAGGCTGGGTTAGCAGCGATGCACTTTGTGGATCANGAGTTGCAAACAGCAACCCGATACCCTGAGAATCCGAANGGTTCAGTTCATGGATTAACGGCGATTAGCTCGCNGGATGGCCGGGTGACNGCCATGATGCCTCATCCAGAGCGTGTCTACAGGACCANTCAATGGTCATGGAGCCCTGCATCCTATGGAGAATTCAGCCCCTGGATGAAACTGTTTTGTAACGGNCGGGCTTGGCTCGATTAATTTANNTNTGGTGCAACTGCNNGTATANAAGCCAATATTTTTGGTCGAGCACAATGCTGTTTATGGAGTAGAGGCGATATTATTTTTTGTCTGGAACGATAATATTCTGCTCATGAAACCGAAAGCTGTCGTTGCGACGATCNTCAAAGAANTGTTTNAGTGTTTCGCTCACTGANGGGAAGGAAATCTCGTCCCAGGGGATATCTTCTTCGGCAAACAGTTCTGTNTGGGTGGTTTCTATACCCGGATAAAACGATAAATCCAATAATTGGGCGCGGTAAAAGATATAGACCTGTGAGATATGGGGGACACTGAATAGCGTATAGAGTTCGATGATTCTGATTTTTGCATTGGCTTCTTCGGTTGTCTCCCTGATTGCGCCCTCTTCAATGGTCTCACCATATTCAAGAAAGCCAGCAGGCAGCGTCCATCTACCTAGTCTGGGTTGTATAGCACGCTTGCACAGCAGTACTTTTTCTTCATAGACGGGTAGACAACCCGCAATGATTCTTGGGTTTTGGTAGTGTATGGTGTGACAGGCGCTACAGACATAGCGCAGGCGATTGTCGCCGTCTGGAATATTTTGGAGCAAGCTTGCGCCGCATTGACCGCAGAATTTCATGGACGGAGTATATACGCCTTAAGGTTCTCCACTCAATGAGAGTTGCTTTTGATTGAAGAAATAACATTGCGATTGGCAGCCTACCAGCCTGCCGAGCGTCCTGCCGAGCACCAGCATAGAGATGTTGCTGCTGTTTTAGTGCCGCTTCGGTCAGGTCCGAAACCGTCTGTGGTATTAACGCAGAGATCTTCCCGGTTGAGTAGCCATGCTGGTGAAGTTGCCTGGCCAGGAGGCAAGGCCGACCCCGACGATGCCTCGCTGGTTGACACCGTTTTAAGAGAAACGCAGGAAGAAATTGGTCTGCAGGCTGAGGATATAGAACTGGTAGGCAGACTGGCTTCCTTTGTTTCCAAGTATGGCTTGTGGGTTACACCGTTTGTGGGCCTGGTCCAACCGGAAACCGCTCTACAGGCGAATCCCGATGAAATTGAAAATATATTTGAGGTCCCGCTGCAATTTTTGCTAAACGACCCCAGGGTGGCAACCGAGCAGCTTGATCGACATAACGAGGTACAGTTTGCACCCGTTTATGAATACCAAAATTTCAGAATTTGGGGATTGACTGCCTTGATTCTGGAAGATTTTATGAAATTTGGTATGGGCCTTGGTGTCAGATGATTATGTTAGTATTTGTTAAATCATTTGGCTTACGGGGAATTCATGATTTATCAGTTGGATGAAAGAGTACCGGAATTAGCAGAGGGATACTGGATAGCAGAAGGTGCCATTGTTATCGGATCGGTTAGATTGCTAGCTAATTCAAGTGTCTGGTTTAACGCCGTCATCAGGGGTGATAATGATATTATTACCGTAGGAGAAAATTCGAATATTCAGGATTGTGCTGTTCTGCACACCGATGGTGGTTACCCTTTAACCATTGGTAGGAATGTCACCGTGGGTCATCAGGTAATGCTGCATGGTTGCTCAGTGGGTAATAACTCCCTGATTGGTATTAATTCGGTGGTGTTGAATGGCGCTCGAATTGGTAACAATTGCCTGATAGGCGCAAATGCCTTGATTCCTGAGGGTAAGGAAATTCCTGATGGGTCGCTGGTGATGGGCTCGCCTGGTAAGGTCATCAGGCAGTTGTCAAGCGAGCAGATTAAAGCGGTGGAGCTGAGTGCGCTGTATTACGTCGACAACGCACGCCGCTACAGATCAGGGCTAAGTCGGATGACCTGATCCTGGCAGGCACTAATATCAGCAGTATATTTTCGCCGCCATTGTGGTTTATAATTTAACGATGATGAACTTTGATTCCTCAACTTTGTCCCCCCTGGCTTGCTGCATTAGCAGGTCAGCACTGATCTGTGCGCGTCTACTGCTACCACTGCCGTTGTAGGCGGCCTATACAAACTCCTGCATTGTCTTTTGAAACTCGTTTCGACGAGAAAACTTCAATGAATGAGAATAAGTAATATGAACAGTAATAGCAGAGTAAAAACACCGCAGCAGGCCGTTGATAAAACGATGCCTTTTCATAAATACAAGCCGTTTGAGCCTATCGCGTTGAAGGATAGAACCTGGCCCGATCAGGTTATCAGCCAGGCACCACGCTGGTGCAGTGTGGATCTAAGGGATGGCAATCAGGCGCTGATAGAACCCATGTCTCCTGCACAAAAACAGCAAATGTATGATCTTCTTGTGGCACTGGGTTTCAAGGAAATTGAAGTCGGTTTTCCGGCAGCGTCGCAAGCAGATTTTGATTTTGTGCGCAATATTATTGAAGGTGGTTTAATCCCCGCGGGTTTGACTATTCAGGTATTGTGCCAGGCCAGGAAAGAACTTATCACCAGAACTTGTGAGGCCGTTCAGGGCGCCGGCGATGTTGTATTCCATTTATATAATTCGACTTCTACTTTGCAGCGTAAAGTTGTTTTTGGTATGTCCCGCGAGGAAATTATTAAGCTGGCGACCGATGCGACCGCGCTGGTCAAAGAGTACACCCAGCCCTTGGTGGATGCGGGTACCAATGTCATTCTCGAGTATTCACCGGAGAGCTACACGGCTACAGAAATGGATTTTGCGGTTGAAATCTGCGCCGCGGTGATGGAAGTCTGGCAGCCGACAGCGGAAAACAAGATCATATTGAATCTGCCATCTACTGTGGAGATGGCCACGCCCAACGTCTATGCAGACCAGATAGAATATTTTATTCGTCATTTACCCGAGCGGCATACGGCAGTGATTAGCCTGCATACGCACAATGATCGCGGCACAGGAGTCGCAGCTTCAGAACTGGGTTTGATGGCTGGTGCAGAACGTATTGAGGGTACCTTGTTCGGTAATGGTGAGCGAACGGGTAATTGCGATCTCATTACAATGGCCATGAATTTGTTTTCTCAGGGCATCGATCCGGAACTTTACCTTTCGGATATGCCAGGTATTGTGGCGGTTTCTGAAAGTTGTACCAAGATACCCATTCATGTGAGGCAGCCGTATGCGGGCGAACTAGTGTTCACTGCATTTTCGGGGTCTCACCAGGATGCCATTCGTAAAGGCATGTCACATGTGGAATCTGGCTCAGATGGGGCTTGGGAGGTACCTTACCTGCCTATTGATCCGGCTGATGTTGGTGGTTCTTATCGAGAAACGGTAAGAGTAAACAGTCAATCCGGCAAGGGCGGAGTTGCCTTCATTCTTGAGCATTACTTTGGCGTGCAGTTACCCAGAGAAATCCTGTTGGAATTGAGTCCGATCATACAGGCCGTATCTGAAGTCGATGGCGGTGAATTAAAACCCGAAACCATTTGGAATACGTTTGTAAACGAATTTGTCGAAGTCAAAGGTCCCTATCAGTTGTTGGACTATCAAATTCAGACCGTTGATATGGAGAGAGAAAAGTGTACAGCGCGTCTGGCTGTTTCGGAAAGTGAGGTTGATATCTCAGGTGAAGGGTCTGGCCCCATTGACGCCTTTGTAGCGGCACTTATTGAAACGCTCAATGAACCCTTGAACGTGGTGGATTATCAGGAATACGCATTAAATGAGGGCAGCGAGGCTCAAGCGATTAGTATTCTATCGATTTCCGATGATCTGCAACGTAAATATTATGGTGTAGGTATCAGTAAGAACACCACTACCGCGGCATTCAAATCGATTATTGCGGCGATCAACCGCAAATGGCGCTGACGCTATGCTTGTTCGATTACTTCGGTTTTGCTTGAGACCAGAAGAATTTGTTTGGGCTGATTGATGAATGCTTAAGGGCTAAAAATAACTGGGAAGGAAAAGAATTAGGTAAAAATAAACGAAGCTGGACTCGCCGCTCTCATCGCTTTTAGTCATATTAGGGACAGAATTCAAGCAGGCCAGTGAGATTGAATTGGCATCACAATTTAGTAGCCCCGGGAGAGTATACGATCTTGGCTGTTCTGATCATGTTATCCTGTAATTGAATTATCTCTATTCTATAGCCTTCCAGGGTCAGGCAGACTGGTGTTTCGGGTATGGTTTCCAGATATTCAGTGATCAGGCCGTTCAGTGTTTTAGGGCCATCCTGAGGCAAGTTCCAGCCAAGTGCTCGATTAATGCTTCTCACTGTAGCACCGCCATCGACGAGATACTCACCGTTCGGCTGGGGGTGGATATCACTGCTGGCTGAGGCCAGGTCGGTGGTAAATTCGCCCACAATTTCTTCTAGGATGTCCTCGAGCGTAACAATGCCCTGGATGTCGCCATATTCATCGACGACGAGGCCGATACGTTCTTTTCTTTTTTGGAAATGGCGCAGTTGCGTCTGCAGAGGTGTACTCTCAGGTACGAAATAAGGCTCATCAACTTCCTGTAGTATAGCAGCCTTGCCGTATCCTTCTTCGGCTACAAAACGAATGGCATTACGGAGATGAAGGATGCCGATAATTTTATCAATGTCCTCTTTATAAACGGGCAGTCGGGTGTGTTGAGAGGCGCGCAGCAGGGCAATAATCTCCTCTATGTCATCGTCAAGGTCAATGCCGATAATTTCATTTCTTGGCACCATGATGTCATCGACAGTTACTTTGTCCAGATCCAGTACACCGAGCATCATATGCTGTGATTGAGACGGAATTTTTGAGCCTTCGAATACGACCGTTCTTAATTCATCCCGACTGAGATGATCCTCCTCCGCTTCGCTCTGTTGCAACCCGAAGATACTCAGCAGACCATTGGCCAGACCGTTTACCATCCAGACCAGCGGATAAAATATCCAGAGTAGTGCTTGTAAAATGTAAGAAGACGGCAGAGCGACTTTTTCAGGGTACGCGGCGGCGATCGTCTTAGGTGCGACTTCAGCGAAAATCAGGAACACAACGGTGCAGATAATCGGTGCCCAGACCACGCCATTTTCACCGAGCATCTCGATAGCGAGAACCGTCGCCAGAGAAGCGGCTGAGAAATTCACAAAATTATTGCCGATTAGAATGACGCCCAGGAGACGATCAGGGCGTTTGAGCAGTGTAGAAACGCGCTTAGCTCCACCGTTACCCTGTTTCATCAGATGCCTCAATCGGTAACGATTGAGTGCCATCATGGCCGTTTCAGACCCAGAGAAGTAGGCGGATAAGATAATCAGGCTAATAATGGCAGAAAATAAGGTGCCAAGGGACGGGTCGTCCAAAGAGATGTACTCTCGGTTTGTCTATTTTACGGGTTTTATAGGATTACTGGGGTAAGTGTCAAGCTAACTAGACGCGATGTAGAATCAATTCGATTACAAATTTGCTGCCAAAGTAGCCTAGTACCAGCAGGATAACCCCCGCCAATGTCCACCGTGATGCCAAGGCGCCTCGCCAGCCGAGATAGTAACGACCCCACAGCAGGACCACAAAGATAACCCAGGCTGCTGCTGTGATGACCGTATGATGAACTAATCCGGGGATGTCGGCATTTTCCAGAAACAGAAAACCTGAGGCGATTGATAAAGTCAAAAGAGACAGGCCGGCCCAGATGGATCGGAATAACAGTGTATCCAGGGTTTGAACAGGCGGGAGTAATTTTGCTATTGCTGATTGCCTTTGTCTTAAATAGTAATCACCAAGGGAAAGTGCAATAGCCTGTAATGCTGCTATCGAAAGGAAACTATAGGCAACAACTGAAAGGATAATGTGTAGTATCAGATCATTGGATAATTGCCCACGACTAGCGACAGTGTCTGGAAACAGTAGCAGCATGATGAGGCTCACAGCCGAAAGGGGGAAAACAATGATGGCCAGATCGCTCAAGGACTTACGTAAGCCGCTCAGTGTGACTAAACAGGATATGACCAGTGCCATCAGGCAGAGCATGGTAAATAATCCAAGATTTACGCCAGCTTTGTCGCTTAAAACCAGCCAGATAACGCCAGCGTGACTGACACAGGCTATCAGTGAACATATTTTTATCAGCCGGTCAGAACCGGAATAGGCGTCTGATCCATGCCACAGCAGACGCACACTTATCAGGTAGGCGGCGATGGCGATCAGACCTGGGACTGTTATTTGCATATTGCCATTTCCTGTCAGCCTGGGCAAAGTTCAAAAATAAAATAATCAGCTTTGCAATGTAATATAATAACAGCATCTGACACCTCGCTCATTAAAAATTAACCTATCGAAATTAGACTTATTATGTTTGAAACATTATCTGAAAGGCTGTCAACAACCCTCAATGCCCTGACTGGCAAAGGTGTGCTGACGGATGAGAATATTACCTCCAGTCTACGTGAAGTGAGATTGGCTCTTTTAGAGGCTGATGTTGCTTTACCCGTGGTTAAGCGTTTTATTGAGCAGGTAAAAACAAAGGCTGTTGGGATGCAGGTGACTAAAAGCCTGTCTCCAGGGCAGGTATTCCTTAAGATTGTAAACGAAGAATTAGTTACCATAATGGGTTCGGCGTCGTCAGGTCTGGACATGCAGGTTCAACCACCTGCAGTGATTCTTATGGCGGGTCTGCAAGGCGTTGGAAAAACCACGAGTGTAGCCAAACTGGCTAGATGGCTGAAGCAACATGAAAAGAAAACGGTCATGGTTGCTAGTACTGATGTGTATCGCCCAGCGGCAATAGATCAACTGCAAACGCTGGCGCAGACAGCTGACCTGCTCTTTCATGCCAGTGATGTTTCCCAGAAACCGGCCGCCATAGCCAGGGCGGCTCTGGCAGCAGCAAAGAAACAGTTTGCCGATGTGCTGATCATCGACACTGCCGGTCGTCTTCATGTGGATGGTGAGATGATGCAGGAGATAAGTTCTCTGCATGAAATTCTGGCACCCGCCGAAACATTATTTGTTGTCGACGCAATGACTGGACAGGATGCGGCCAATACAGCAAAAGCATTCAGTGATGAGTTACCGCTTACAGGGGTGATTCTGACTAAAACGGACGGCGATGCCAGGGGTGGGGCTGCATTGTCCGTACGGTATATCACTGAAAGGCCCATCAAGTTCATATCTTCCGGGGAAGGCCTGGAAACTTTTGATGTATTCCATCCCGAGCGAATAGCGTCAAGAATTTTAGGTATGGGTGATGTTCTGTCTCTTATCGAAGAGGCTGAACAGAAAATTGACAAGAAGAAGGCTGAAAAATTAGCCAAGAAGATTAAAAAGGGTAGGAACTTTGATCTGGATGATTTCAGGGATCAGATACAACAGATGAATAATATGGGTGGCCTTGCTGGGATGTTGGATAAATTACCCGGAACCGGGCAAATGGGGCAAGCTGCCAAGGACCGGGTCAGTCAGCAGAATTTTGTTCAGCAGGAAGCCATCATCTGTTCTATGACGGCCCGGGAGAGGCGATTTCCTGATGTCATAGCGGGCTCTCGAAAGAAAAGAATAGCCAGAGGCTCGGGTACCCAGATCCAGGATGTGAACCGGCTATTGAAGCAGCACAAACAGATGCAGAAAATGATGAAAAAGCTGGGCCGCAAAGGCGGCATGTCGAATATGATGCGTGGAATGCAGGGAATGATGCAGCAGGGAGGCCCCAGAGTGTAGAGAAATTGGCTAGGTGCAGCAGCGAGAGCTGCTATTACCTTTTCGCCGGGATCTCAAGGAAAAGAGTTTTATTCAGCGGTGTATTACCGTACAATTGGCGGCTTTTTACGAGGAAACGGTTTGTAGTTTCATCGTACAACCCGAAACTAGAGGATGGACTTTAAATGGTGATGATTCGCCTGGCACGAGGAGGCAGCAAGAAGCGGCCCTTCTACTACATAACCATTGCTGATCGCAGAGAGAGCAGGAATGGTAAATTCATCGAGCGAATTGGCTTTTTCAATCCGCTTGCAAGAGGTGCCGAAGAAAGATTACGTCTGGACATGGATCGAGTAGAGTATTGGCTGAAGCAGGGCGCGCAAGTCTCAGCTAGAGTTAAGTCTCTGATAAAGGCGTACCGTAAAGATGTGGGTGCAGTCGATGCTGAAGCTGAAGAGGCTGTAGCTTAGATTCCACCCATGCCAGAGCCAGGTTCTTGCCAGGGAAGAGATCTTGTTCAGGTCGGCACAGTCACAGGTGTATTTGGTTTAAAGGGCTGGGTTAAGGTCTTTTCTTATACCGATCCAGTAGAAAGCATTGTCGACTATCAGCCGTGGTTAATAAAGCGGGGTGAAAGGCAACAGTTGGCGGAAGTTGCCCAGGCCAGATGTCAGAGCAAGAAAATACAGGTTAGGATGAGGGGTTACGAAACCAGAGACCAGGCGGAGGGCTTGGTGGGGATGGAAATCTGGGTTGAGAGGCGGCTGTTCTCTGCATTGGACGAGGACGAGTATTACTGGTTTGAGTTAAAGGGCCTGGCGGTCGTTAATGAACTCAATGAAAGGTTAGGCACTATGGACTCGGTGCTGGAAACGGGGGCGAATGATGTTTTGGTGGTTGTGCCGGACCCTACCAGTATCGACCAGCAAGAAAGATTAATCCCGTATGTTCAGAGCGAAGTGGTTAACAAAGTAGACCTTAAGTCCGGTTTGATTCGAGTGAACTGGCCAAGGGATTACTGATGGAATTCGGGGTGGTTACCGTCTTACCGGAGATGTTTACCGCGTTAACTGATTTTGGAATCACCGGGCGGGCCTTTAAAGCGGGTATAGCGACATTGAATCTTGTTAATCCGAGGGCGTTTTCTAAGGATCGACACGGCACGGTAGATGATAAGCCCTATGGTGGCGGCCCGGGCATGCTGCTTAAGGTGGAGCCCGTGTTAGCAGCAGTCGATGCGGCACGAAAACAGTGCAAGCATCCGGCCAAGGTGATTTATTTTTCACCGCAGGGGCGCAGGTTAGTTCAGGCGGATTTGAATGAGTTAGCCAGCCAGCCAGCGCTTATTTTTATAGCAGGGCGATATGAAGGACTGGACCAGCGTTTAATTGAACTGGTGGTAGATGAAGAATACTCCGTCGGTGATTATGTATTGAGCGGTGGTGAGATTCCGGCTATGGCAGCTATGGATGCCATCATAAGACTGCTACCTGGAGCGCTAGGAGACATGGAATCAGCTGAGGAGGAATCATTTACGGATGGTTTGCTGGAATATCCTCAGTATACAAGGCCTGAGAGTGTATCGGGTAAGCATGTTCCTGAAGTATTGTTAAGTGGTGATCACGCTAAGATTAGAAACTGGCGACGACAGCAGTCCCTGGGGCGGACATTTTTGAGACGACCTGAGCTGCTCGAAAAGAGAGGCCTGAACGCCGATGAAAAAAGGCTTTTGGATGAATTTTTACAGGATTTAGGTTTGGATTGATTGAGGAATTCAATATGAGTAAGAATAAGATTATAGAACAGATAGAGCAGTCTCAGCTCAAAGATGAGGTTCCTGATTATGCGCCTGGGGACACGCTAGTAGTTCAGGTCAGAGTGCGTGAAGGCGCCAGAGAGAGATTACAGGCCTTTGAAGGCATTGTTATCGGCAAAAAGAACCGGGGCTTAAATTCGGCATTTACGCTGAGGAAGGTATCGCACGGTGTTGGTGTGGAACGAACTTTTCAATTGCATAGTCCGCTGATCGAGAGTATTGCTGTCAAGCGACGCGGTGACGTAAGACAGGCTAAGCTTTACTATCTCAGGGATCTCAGTGGTCGTAAGGCCCGTATTAAGGAAAAACTCAACTAGGTTGACAGCTGGTTATCAGTTTACCCCTCATAACAAGTTAACTCTTTTAAGTATTCGCAGAGTACCATCTGGTGTTACAGTCATCAGACCATGGGTATTCGAAATCTAATAAGCAGCTAGCGCTACCCCAAAGCGGGCAGCGTGGTATTGCTACTTTGCGAAAGTACAAAAGAGCTTTTACATGGACAATGAGATTGAACCGACATCTGGTAGTTATGGGTTTTTGCTGCTTTTAACCCTGTTAAATGTCATGAATTTTGTAGACAGACAGTTACTGGGAAGCTTCGCTAACTTTATCGTCCCCGATTTAGCGTTAACCAATACTGAATTTGGTCTGCTCACCGGCCTGGTCTTCCTGACCTTCTATTCTTTTGCAGGGTTATTTATGGGAACCCTTGCAGATCGCCTTAATCGTACTAAATTCATATCTTTTGGATTGGCGCTGTGGAGCGTGCTGACAGCGGTATCAGGTGCCGCCAGGGGGTTCGTGAGTCTTGCCCTGCCAAGAATGTTTATTGGTGTTGGAGAATCAATACTCACGCCTGCCTCCATGTCGCT
>NZUN01000028.1 GCA_002697205.1 Gammaproteobacteria bacterium | reverse complement strand
TCCTTTGGCTTTGGAATACATCGCTGTATGGGCAACCGTCTCGCAGAAATGCAATTGCGCGTTCTCTGGGAGGAAATCATGGCTCGATTCGAGCGCATCGAAGTGGTTGGCGAGCCTGTTCACGTAAACTCGAATTTTGTAAAAGGCTATTCTGAATTACCAGTCGTGTTACACGAGAAGCATTAGGATTGGTCTAGGCAAGCCCTGGGGTTTCGATGAGCCGTCTGCTCAAACCTGGTATGCGTGCATTTGCTGGAGGCCTTTGGGCGTTGCGCCGCTACGACCGCTGGCGTGCAGGTAATCCGCCGCTGCGTTCCAGTGCTGAATATCAGCAGGATCCGTATCCCAGTTTTATCCAGATGAGATCGCGCGGTAATATCCAGCGATCCTATGCAAATCAGGGCTGGCTGGTGCTTGGCTATGACGAAGTTCAGGCTCTGCTGCTGGATAAGCGGTTCAGTACTGATGCTCGAAATAACCGGTTTTTTTATAATCTAGCCAGAATCGCCTGCGCTGGCCTGCCTGTACCCATGGTAGACAAGCCCGGGTTGCTGAACCTGGATCCGCCGCAGCATACAGCGACCAGGAAATTGGTTGCCCAGGGATTGGTTAAGAAATTCATAACGGCACAGACCGGATTCATAACAGATCTGACCGATAACTTGCTCGACCAGGCCGAAGCCCTGCCGGGGAAATCCTTTGATTTTGTTTCCAGCTTGGCACAGCCACTGCCTGCTCTGGTCATTGCTAAGATGATGGGAGTTGAAGAACAACATCGAGTTCGATTCATGCAATGGTCTGAAGCTATTATGGGCGCCATGATGATCGATCAACCTGAATTGATGCATGATGCCGCCCGGGCAGCGGAAGATATGCGGACTTTTTTGGAACCCCTGCTGAACCGACCTGCTCAGCATGGCCAGACAAACTTAATCGAATTACTGCTCCAGGCGGAGGAGCAACATCTCGGCCTGAATAGAGAGGAGGTGCTCTCTAATTGTATACTGCTGCTGACAGCCGGGCACGAAACAACGACCCGATTGCTTGCTAATGGTTTATTGGCGCTGCTGCGTCACCCCGATCAGTTACAGCTGTTGCGTCAGAGGCCCGACCTCATGGATAGTTTTATCGAAGAGGTGTTAAGGTTTGAGCCCCCCATACAGGTTACCCTGCGATTCGTCACTGAGGATATGGTTTTCTTTGACCGCAAGTTCAAGCGTAACCAGGTTGTATTGGTTTACATCGCTGCCGCTAATCGCGATCCAGGACGAGTTGCTGATCCGGAGATTTTTGATATCTCGCGCAAACCGGTCCGTCATATTTCTTTCGGTCATGGTATTCATCATTGCCTTGGTATGGGTTTGGCCAGGCTGGAGGCCAAAATCATTTTTGCCAGGATGCTTGACCGTTACCCGCAGTTAAGTCACAGCCCTGATGGGGTTAACTGGGGACTTAATCCTTTTTTTCGAGGCCCGACGCTACTGACCTTGAATGGTAAGCCTTAAAAAAACCAGGTTAGCAAAGTGTCAGTGATGGTAATCACAATTGCAGCGAGTATCAGCGTTCCCTTGTCTTCAATTTCGAAATTGTCAATGAGTTTGTCAGTTATCCAGAGCAAAAACATGTTTATGACAAATAAGAACAATCCGACGGAAAGCAGAATCAGCGGCAGACTGACCAGTTTCAATACCAGCCCAAAAGAAAGATTGATCAGGCTATATACCACTGCTACGAGAACTGCAGTCCAGAAATTCTTAATATGAATCCTTGAATGTTGTTCGGCCAGAAAATAGATCACGGTAGCCAGTAACAGGGGATGGAGAATCCAGGTCAGCATGGTGTTTCCTTAAAATGATGGCAGTGCTATTCGCGTGTAGGAATGATAACCACAATTCATGCCAATATCCTAATTCATTGTATTAAAAGGAAAAATTCAGATATTTTTGTTTTAGCTCTGATTTTATTAGTGTATTGCACTACTTTTTAGCGAAATAGATTAAGTTGGCGGTAGCTGTCTGCGCGTCCAAAGTCTGTCGGGTTCTATTGCAAGACCTGAGACCTGATTCCAGATAATTCACTGGGCCTGAATGATCCTTGCAGATTGATCTCATGCTTTAGGGCACTTGCACCTTGGCCTATCTTCCGAGACTATCGGTAACAGTGCGACCAAAGTGACCCGGAACAAGGAGGAACATGATGCTAGATCTTCATTATTGGCCAACGCCCAACGGCAAGAAAGTAACCATCCAACTTGAGGAGTGCGGACTGGATTATCGAGTTGTAACCTGTAATATCGGCCGCGGTGATCAGTTTAAAGAGTCATTCTTAGAAAAAAATCCAAATAATCGAATGCCTGTCCTGGTGGATCACCAGCCAGAAGGGGGTGGAGAGCCGCTTTCTGTATTCGAATCTGGTGCGATCATGCTTTACATTGCCGAGAAGACCGGTCAATACATGCCAAAGGACATGCGTGGAAAGTATAATGTTATTCAATGGCTCGTCTGGCAAATGGCTAATCAGGGTCCCAAGACCGGTGAGTGTGGGCATTTCAGAAGACTGGGTTCTACGCAAGGAGACCAGTCCTATGCTGTGGCTCGTTTTACCGATGAAGTGAATCGCTTTTATGGTGTTCTCAATAATCAGCTTTATCAGCGAAGATATATATGCGGTGATGATTACACCATAGCCGATATGATCTGTTATCCCTGGTGTGTCAATTGGCAGGGACAGGGCCAGGATATTGATGATTTTAAATATTTCAAGCGCTGGTTTGAAGAATTGAGTAACCGGCCCGCCGTTCAAAAAGGTATGGCCGTGGGCAGTGAAATGCAGAATGATCGTTCGGGGTTGAGTAAATCTGATCTGGTCGCGCTACAGAAATTGCTCTATAACCAGAGAGCCAGGCCTGCGCCTGAACACGGCGGCCTGGAGTGAGGCGCTTGCTGGCGCTCGGCCGGCAATACATTCAGGACGCCTGCTGACCCAGGCTGGACCCGATTGAGTTTGGCTTTTAGCGTTAACTACCTGCCGAATTCTTACTATTCGAAATTTCTGTCCTGCCACCAGGGGAAATATTCCGGCATGTCTTTACTGACCTTCCCAGGGAAGGTAGGTTGACGTTTTTCAAGGAATGATTCTACACCTTCTATGGCATCAGCAGTTTTCCCTCGATAGTAGATACCTCGTGAATCCAGTTTATGGGCTTCCATGGGATGATCAGCGCCGAGCATCTTCCATAGCATCTGCCGAATCAGGGCGACGGATACCTGCGAGGTTGATTCTGCAAATTCATGGGCAAGNTCACGCGCNGCNGGAAGAAGATCCTTGGCTTTGTGGACGCTGCGCACGAATCCCCGGCTATGCGCTTCAGCTGCATCAAATATCCTGCCTGAAAAAGCCCATTCCAAAGCGGTTTGTATACCAACGATTCTGGGTAGGAACCAACTGGAACAGGCTTCCGGTACTACCGCTCTTTTCGAAAAAACGAAACCGTAGCGGGCATCTTCAGATGCAAGGCGAACGTCCATGGCACATTGCATGGTGACACCGACGCCGACTGCAGGGCCGTTGCACGCTGAAATTATCGGCTTCAGGGATTCAAATAGTCGTAACGTCAGGATACCGCCACCATCGCGACGCAATCCACCGGTTCTCCCCGGTGCATCATTGTTAAAGGTGTTTCCACCAGCGGAGAGATCAGCGCCTGCACAGTAGCCACGGCCGGCCCCGGTAAATATGATTGCTCTTACATTATCGTCCGCATCTGCCCT
The DNA here is from genome assembly GCA_002697205.1 of Gammaproteobacteria bacterium. Taxonomy (GTDB): domain Bacteria; phylum Pseudomonadota; class Gammaproteobacteria; order Pseudomonadales; family Azotimanducaceae; genus UBA9926. The sequence continues at coordinate 9,950 of NZUN01000028.1, read as the reverse complement.
ATCCAGAGCATGTAGGATTTCCTGCTGCATCTGCAGGGTATAGGCATTCAGTTTATCGGGCCGGTCTAAAGTAATGGTTAGGATTTGATCATCAAGCTGGTAAATAATTTGTTGGTAGTCCATTTAAGTATTCCTGCTGTAGTGTCGGATGAGGTCGCTGAATAATTGTCGCTGGGCGTGGCTGCCGCCAATGGTGTAAAGACGATCCTTGACTCGTTTTAGTTTGTCTACGCCACTGGCGGTCTTGTTCTGGCCTATATCGACAAGGGCTTCTGCAGTTGTCAGGCCTACTTCTTTGCATATGGCGGCTTGTTGTCCGGTGCGCTCGCTCCAAGCGCGGATTGTATCCAGAGAACGCGCAATGGTTGCCTGATCTTTGAGCACGGCTGGCGCCATCAGGTAGTGCAGGGTAATGAAAATCAGTTCATCATCGCTTGCTCGGTGTCGCCAGCTTTGTAATGTCTGCCATCGATCCTTGACATCCAGGCCCTGCATTTGCAGTCTCCATAACAAGCTGGCGGCATTACACACATCCAGGTAGAGGTCATCCTCGAGAGGCGCAGTCAAGGTTTCATCGTAGATGGCTAGAGCAGCCTCGGCATCACCATTACTCAGGTACAGGACCGCTTTATGCCAGTGCAGGTGATAGACAAAATTATTAGTTTCGGTCCAGACTGGGATAAGCTCGCTCAACCAGGCAACGCCATCCAGCCATCGATTCTGCATATGGTAGACGTGAATGACTGCGTGCGCAGCCCATAGATCATGGGGATTCAGAGCGATCGCTTCTTTTCCCGTGGCTTCAGCAAGCTGGTATTGGCCCGACTCTTCAAGTCCAAAGCTATACATTCCAAGCACAAAGCTGCGCCAGTTATGTTGCTCCGGCCAGGCGGGTAAAACACGGGCAATCGATTCGTGCATGCTGGTGGCGTCACCTTGGTAGAAGTGAAGGTTGTGGGCGGCTTTTAGGGCAATGAGATCGGTTGGGTAGGCCTGCAGGATCTGTTCAAACTGGTTCAGAGCAGCATTGATATCATCGTTAAGCCAGTGATTAAAGGCGGTAACGTGGCACTCTTCCCGATGATTTAACGCTAAAGTAGTTAAGCTGTCCTGGCAGATTTTGATGGCTGGAGCAAACCTGGGGTCACTGCCCATTTTTAGCAGGTAGCCTTTTAATATCAGCGCCATTGGCCAGGTGGCATTTGCGTCTAGCAGGCTGTTCAGTTTCGCGATGGTATCGGGTCTAAATTGCAGATAGCTTTCCATGATCTCGTCAAATCGAGCTATGGGTGTGTTGGCGGGNGCGCTATAGCTGAGCCCTAAAGCATCCTGTTTTTGCATCAGTTCTGTCCGTAATTGCTTGTCTTCTTGCTTAGATACAGTAATTCNTTTTTTGTNCTGACGCGACCCAGGATATNGTTTCTNTGGGGAAATCGACCAAATTCAGTAATGATGGCAGCGTGAGATTGCCAACCTGGTAGAAATCCGTCAAGCGCCNGTTGCCATGGCANNGATGCGCTGCGCAACAGTTCTTTAAGAAGGCTGATTGCTAAATTCTGCATAGACAGGTCTTCACTGTGATGTAGTGGATGCCATAAGAATAGCTGCTCTGAAGGGGTCAATTGGTGAGGGTGATTTGAATTGACTNCAGCTAATNCCAGGTTCTGTGCCTGGCTATCGTTTTGCCAGGCAGCAGGGCTACCCCTGAAAATGTGCCTGCTAAACTGATCAAGAACAATAACCTTGGCTGCGNAGACTTCAGGGAGATGAATTTCCATAGATTTGTCTTGTGAAACTTGGCTCAGCAGGTCTGCAAACCGGTTTTTGATAGGGGTATCCAGGCGATGTCCATGCTTATACCATCGCTGTTTGGCGGCTGTTATGGCATCAGCCTGATACCGTGCTGAACCCAGCCAGTAATCGAGAACCGCATCTGAATCAAATTTCGTGGTAACCAATCTCACCCTCGGGAATTTCAAGGTAGGGCCGCAGATAATGGACACAGATATAAAGTGGGATTGTATCCAGCAGAGCGACTAGGANCTTGAACAGATAATTACTGGTCATAAGGGTAATCATTACGGATAGGGAGACGGCCCCGGCTAAGAACTGTGCCCCGAAGGTGACAGCAATGACCATGAATGAGTCGACTCCCTGGCTGATCATGGTGCTGCCATTATTGCGCAGCCATAGATGCTTTCCTTTGGTGAGTCCCTTCCAGAAGTGATAGAGAAAGACATCACAGTATTGGGCCGCAAAGTAGGCAACCATCGACGCGATGACTGCGCCGGACGTAGTCGCATATAGCAAGCTGAATAATTCCACGGAATCATTTATCACCTCGCCGTTGGGTAGGGTCACACTCTCGGCGAGTTGTATAAGTTGCCAGGGAGGCTGGGTAGTGGCACTGGGCAGATATTGACCTAACCACATAAAGGTCAGGATGAAGATGTTGAGTAGCAAGCCAAAGGTGACCAGGAAGTTCGCCCGTTTTCTGCCGTAAAGTTCGCTGATCAGGTCGGTACAGATAAAAGTAATGGGATAGGGGAGAACGCCCACGGCCAAGGCCCAGGGACCGAGTTGGATAAATCGGGTGATACCGAGGATATTCAGCATGGTCATGGCACACAGGAATACACCAGCAAGCATTAGAAAAACCCGTTCCCGGCGTTCTACGAGCATTGGGCTAACAGCGAGGGTTTCGATTGAGCTTTCAGTTGGGTTCATATGGGATCTCATTTTTCTTCATGTTCTTATTTTAGGCCGAATCATGGGTTCGGTGATCAGTGCTCTATTTGGCCTAGATTGCCATGAATGATAGCCCCATTGATTACTGGCGACTTTGCCGCAAACAGGATCATCTGTGCGATTTCAACGGGCTCGATTAGTCTGCCGAAGGTGCTCGCAGCCCCTATCTCTGCGAGTATATCTTGCTCATAGCCAACATGTTCTCGAAGCATTTCGGTATCCGTAAAACCGGGGCAGATGCAGGTTGTATGTATCTGTTGACCAGCCAGGTCCTGGCAGGTTGCGCGCATCATTCCGACAATGGCATGTTTGCTGGTGACATAGCTGAACGAGCCCGCCACGGCTTTCTCTGATAGCGTCGAGCCAATATAGATTATGGCTGATCCCGGCTGCATATAGGGTATTAGTTTGGCATTCAGTAATTGTGGTGCCACGACATTGAGTTCCAGGATTTCCCGTAAACTTTCAGGCGTGCTACTGCTGACGCTATCCTTGAGCAGTTTTGCGGCATTGTGAACCAGTATCAGCGGACCTTTTTGCAGCCGGTCCTTAAAAACTTTATCCAGTGTGTTGCTGGCGTGGGCTGCCAACAGATCAACGCTATGGCTTTCAATTCGGTCATCATCTGCCGGATTCCGGGAAAGGTTAATGACACGGTAACCTTCATCGGCGAAGGTCTGTGCCGTAGCCAGACCAATGCCCTTACTGGCCCCGGTGATGATAAGGGTAGTCAAGTCGAACTCCAGTCTGCACTACCACTCTGCCCGGGACTGGATGCTACTGTGACTACCATCTTCTCAATGTCTCTACCAGTCAGTTCGATGTCGTTCAGTAGTCTGGCCAGGAAATACTGGGAAAATTCCTCCACTGTGGTATTGGCAATGGGCAGCGTTATTACATCCCTGGCTAGAAATGGCATACTTTCACCGTTGAACCTAGCGACCATGTAGCCTTCTTCAATGCTAACACTGAGATAGGGTGATTTTTCCGGCAGAATTGTTTTTTCGTCTAATTCTTCGCAGATTTGACGTATGCGCGCTTTAATAATCGAATAGTCAAACATGATGCCAGATTCGTCAATTGGCGCTGTTATGGCGCAACTTACCTGGAAGTTGTGACCGTGCAGATTCTCGCGCTGGGTGCTGTTGAAAATAGTGAAGTGTGCGGCAGAAAAGTTCATTGCCTGCTTGGCGACTTCTATTCGAGCTAACCTTTTCGCCTGAGTCATACCTGATCTCTACTAAATGGCCAGTTTAACCCAGGTGTGGGTCTGGCGCGAATCCATCGCCAGTGGTGTCAGGGAGCAGATTCTGACAGACTCTGACGGGAGAAACCAATCGAGGATAGAGAATATGACTTTGAGCAGATTAAGCAGGTCAATCGACGGTAAGGTCGCTATAGTCACAGGCGCTGCCAGTGGCATGGGAAGAGCGACAGCACATCTGTTTGGCGATGAGGGTGCCAGCGTTGCCTTGTTGGATATAGATTCAGAGAAACTTGATAGCGTGGTCAGCGAAATGCATGAGGCCGGCTATAACGCTCGAGGCTGGTTATTGGACTTGTCCGACCGGGGCGCTATTCAAGGTGTAGTGGTTGAAATAGCGGAACACTTTGGCGGCATTGATATATTGATTAATAATGCGGGTATTTCGATTCCGGTGGCTGTGGATAGTGATGATTACGCTGCAGCCTGGGATAAGGTTGTCGCCGTGTTGTTAACAGCCCAAATAATGATGATTCGNGCAGCATTACCGCACTTGAGGGCGGCTGAATGTGGGCGAATCGTTAATATTGCCTCNACAGAAGGATTAGGCGCNACTCGTTATGGCAGCCCTTATACAGCAGCTAAAACCGGTGTGATTGGTTTGACTCGNTCACTGGCTGTTGAGTTGGGCAGNGAAGCAATAACAGTCAACTGTATCTGTCCAGGGCCGATTAATACCGGCATGACTGCCGGCATTCCCGAAGAGAATAAAGTTATNTTTGCTAAGAGAAGGACTGCTTTAGGTCGCTACGCAGAACCCGAAGAGGTGGCTCATGCCACATTAAGCCTGGTGCTACCGGCTATGCAGTATGTGACNGGCGTTACCTTGCCGGTTGATGGCGGTCTGACCATCAAGAACGCTTAATAATCATTTTCGAGATAACCNGTTGGCCNTTGGTTTCNGGANGGTTGACCATTNTGTNGAGCCATTAACGNTTCGCTGGCTGGCAGATGCCTGCNGACCTGGNCAGGTTGACTGAGCAGCATCTGTTTTGAGGCNGGAGGATAGGCTCAGGCNCCAANTAGTTCTTGCGGTATATCAATGACCTTGGCCCTGAGATATTCGCCAAAAGACTTGGCCTGTCCATCAATGCGATTATTAGAAGAAACGCCATCTTTTAATATACCCTTGATGTAGAAATTCANCGAACGCATGTTGGCTAACTCGTAGCGAAGNACCTGATATTGGCTTACATCAGGGCACAATTCCTTAAACCGGTCGACTGTCAGNAAACTGTGCAGGAATGAATAAGCCTCGTCGGTTTTAGCCCAGACACCGCAGTTNGCGCAGCCGCCTTTGTCCCCTGATCTGGCGCCGAATAAAGAGCCCAGTGGTGCCTTTACGGTCGGTCCTGAAGGAGCTGGGGCAATTTCGACGGGAACTTCCTGGTAGTATTTTTCNTCNAGGCCCAGGCGCTGGGTTGGCAGCACTTCTGTCGTTTTTCCNTCCAGATGTAAAAATTCAGTTACTTTCTGNCTATCGAGCAATGCCGGCCAGTACACAATTGTTTCATTGCCGCCACCCATACTGTTACCGCGNGAGGTATTACCTGGAATNGTTGCCAGGCTCAATTCGGTTATTTTGGCACTGAANAGGCGGTTAACTTTTTTAGGGTCCGATGAGCTGCAGGTAATTCTCAGGGCTGCGTGCGCTTCTTCGTTAGTTTCGGGNTTTTCCTTATCACTCCTGATTAGTTGGATCTCAACTTCGTCGAACTGCGCCTGNCCGCCGAGATTGTAAAAGATCTGNTCGATGTANAGTTCGGCTTTCCTTTCAATATTGAGTCCNGTGAGAAGGACCTCAATACCACTTTTGTACTTACCCTTTGTGTTAATACAGACCTTNTGTGTGCTCGGCGGGCTGCTTCCTCGACAGCCGCTCACTCTAACCTCGTGATCCGCCAACTGCTCAAGTTTCAAAGTGTCAAANTGCGCAATAACGTCNGGGTTGTAATAGGCGGGCGTTGAGATTTCGTAAAGTAACTGGGCAGTTATGGTGCCTACCGAGATTAAACCNCCGGTATTNTTATGTTTACTGATAATAAAACTGCCATCAGCAGCAATTTCAGCGATGGGGTAGCCAACATTGCGAAAACTGGGAACTTCCTCGATGAAGGAATAGTTACCACCCGTGCACTGGGCTCCGCACTCAATGATGTGACCTGCAGCCAGGGCACCGGCGAGGGCATCATAGTCGTTTCTTTGCCAGTTGAACTTCCAGGCAGCNGGTCCGATGACAACCGCTGCATCTGTCACTCGAGGACAGACCACGATATCGGCGCCCNGGTCCAGNGCTTCTTTTATNGCCCAGCAACCAAAATAGGTGTTTGCTGTCACGACTTCGTTTTCACACTCGCTCATNGGGATGTCNCGATCAATGTTACGTAGTTCNTCGCCTGCGGCCTTTAGTGACTCCAGGTGTGGCATGAGATCGTCGCCATCAATATAGGCAACCTTTGCCNGCAGTCCTTTTGCAGCAATTATTTTNTCGATTTCTGAGGCCATGCCGGACGGGTTGAGGCCACCCGCATTACTGACAATTTTAATACCATTTTCTATACAGAAGCTCACCACATCATCCAGTTGTTTTAAAAAGGTGCCCACGTAACCTAGATGGCTGCCNCGGCTTTGCTGCTGATCATAGAGGATTTTCATGGTAAGTTCGGCAAGGTAGTCTCCCGTGAGTACATCAATGGGGCCGCCTTCAACCATTTCACGAGCTGCCGCGAGACGGTCNCCATAGTAGCCACTGCAATTACCTATTCTGATCGTTTCACTCATTTGTCTGCTCCTAGCTAGCTTTAATCCTCGACCCAATTGGGNTTTCTTTTTTCCCGGAAGGCTGCTATGCCTTCGGCACCCTCTTCAGAGCGGAACAAGGCCCCGCTCCATTCCGCAGTCTTTATGAAGGCTTCTTCTGTGGTTAGTGTGGGTACCTGTCGAACCAGTTTTTTACATTCTTGTACGGCATGAGGGCCNCCCATATTAATCATGGCNACTTCTTCTTCTACAGCCATTTCCAGTTCAGCTGCTGCTACCGCNCGGTGAGCAAATCCCATTTCTACAGCCTGGCTACCCGTGAATCGTTCACCGGTTAAGAACAGTTTCATGCCATGGTGAGGGCCTAATTTGGGNAGGCAGACAACGGAAATAACGGCCGGAATGACGCCTATTCTTACTTCNCTGAAGCTGAATTGGACGTNCTCTACGGCGATGACAATATCAGCCGCGCCGACCAACCCTAAGCCACCGGCAAAAGCGGCNCCATTAACGGCAGCAATAANCGGTTTTGGGCTTTGCAGTATACTGTTGAGCACCTCTGCATAGGGAACAGATCGAGTACCGCTGATAGTAGCCCCTGGCGGGCTCTTCAGGTCGGCACCTGCACAGAATGCGGGGCCAGTACCCGTGATAACAATGCTGCGAACCTGATCATCTGCATTGGCGGCCTTGATGTGATCGTACAGTTCTGTGACCAGGATCGCGGACAAGGCGTTACGGTTCTCAGGTCGATTGAGCCTGATCCAGCCGGCTCCATTTCTAATTTCATAGACGGTCGCTTTGCTTTCCGGCATGGTTATGCTTCCTCTGCTAGTTCAATTAAAAGTTCGCTGTTGGCAACCTGATCACCTTCAGAGACATTAACTGAAGTTACTGTGCCGTCCCGCGGTGCAGAAATCTGATGCTCCATTTTCATGGCTTCCAGGACTAATAACACCTGGCCTTTGGAAACTTGGTCGCCGTCACCAATGTTGATAGCCAGCACTTTGCCTGGCATAGGTGCGGTTAAACCACCGGATAATTCTGTAAGGTTCTGGCGTGGGAATCTCGGCATCTCGGTCAGTTCAATATCACCCTCGGGGCCATGAACTAACCATTGATCCTGGTACTGATCTATCCTGAAGGACATTCGTATGCTATTTATTTCACAATCAACCTGGCCGTTTCCTGCTGCTAGAATTCGGGTCGCGTAGACCTGGTCCTGGCAGCGGACCTCCAGGCCACCGTGTCTGGGGGTGCGATATTCCAGCAGCAGGGTATTTTCTGCATGCTTGAATGACACACGATTTGGCGGGAGATGGGAATTGCGCCATCCCCTGGGTATGGATTTGAGTACCTTAGCTGCGGAGTGACGCTGTGCCCTGGCTTCAATTATTGAAGCGATGGCAGCGAAAATCAGCTGATCCATACTGGCTACAGAGGCTCCAGGGGGATTGACCCGATCAATGAAATCAGTCGTGGTATCCCCGGCCAGGAATTCGGCTGTCCTAAGGGTTGCAACCAAAAATGCCCTGTTAGTCACCAGGCCCTGCAGGCGGGTCGTTTCCAGCGCTCTGGCGAGTCTTTTGATGGCCTCTTGTCGGGTGGCTGCATGGACGATGACTTTGGCAATCATCGGATCGAACTGAGTGCTGATAGTGCTTCCTGATTCGATTCCAGAGTCGTACCTGGCATGTCCCGATGCGGATGGCTGCCAGGCTACAACGGTCCCTGGTGAGGGTAGGAAGTTCTTCTCTGGGTTTTCTGCATAGAGCCTGGCTTCTATTGCATGGCCGTTGATGTGAAGGTCCGATTGTACAAAGGTCAGGCTGGCTCCTTCAGCTATGCGGATCTGTTCTCTAACGAGATCAAGGCCGGTGATTTCCTCAGTAACGGGATGTTCAACCTGTAGTCGCGTATTGACCTCAAGAAACCAGAACTCGTCGCCGTCGAGCAAAAATTCGACTGTGCCTGTCGAGTAATAGCCTATCGATCTGGCCGCTGAAACAGCGGCAGCACCCATTGCCTGCCTTAGTTCAGGCGTCATGGCGGGAGAGGGGGCCTCTTCTATGATCTTCTGGTGACGTCGCTGAATAGAACATTCCCGCTCAAAACAGTGCACAATGTTGCCCTGCTGATCCCCCAGAATTTGGATTTCGACGTGTCTGGAGGCGGTCAGCCAGCGTTCCAGGAACACAGTATCGTTGCCGAATGCAGCGCCGGCTTCACGTTTTGCTGACGCCACAGCATCGGCTAGTTGGTCAGCAGAGGCCACCACTCGCATGCCTCGTCCGCCGCCGCCTGCTGTTGCCTTAACGAGTACTGGATAGCCAATTTCCTCAGCCGCCGCGCTGATATCACCATCCGCTGAAAGCTCCATGGCCGGTAGTGTAGGTACGCCAGCATCGATCATTATTTTTTTTGCGGATAATTTATCTCCCATCTTGTCTATGGCATCGACGGAAGGGCCAATAAAAGTAATGCCATGGTCTTCAATGATCTTGGCGAATTCGGTGTTCTCTGACAGGAAACCATAGCCGGGATGCAAGGCGTCCGCACCACTGGTTTTGCATGCTGCCAGTACCTGTTCAGTATCCAGATAAGTCTCTCCTGGAGATTCGCCCTTTAGAGCGATGGCCATATCGGCCTCGTGAACGAAAGGCGCGTTGATATCACTCTCAGCATAAATGGCAACGGTAGCAATGCCCATGTGCCTTGCTGTACGGATAATACGCCGTGCTATTTCTCCTCTATTTGCAATGAGGATTTTTTGAATGAGCTTTACATTCTCCATGTGCCGAACTCCTTAGTCCCTTCGACTTGATTGTTGTGACAGGCAGAGAGTGTGATAGCAATAATAATTCTCGTATCCCTGGGATCGATCATGCCGTCATCTGATACTCTAGAGGTGGCAAATAGGCCCTTAGAGCGCTCCTCTGCCCAATACTCGGCTGTTTCCGCGCGCTTGGCATCTGCCTCTTCATCGAATTCGATTCCTCTCCTTTGCGATGCTGCCCGCTGTACTATGGACATGACGCCGGCCATCTGTTTTGGCCCCATAACAGCAATCTTTGCAGTCGGCCAGGTAAAGGTGAAGCGTGTACCGAAGGCTCTTCCGCTCATGCCGTAATTTCCGGCGCCGTGAGAAGCACCGACGATGACGCTGATGTGCGGCACG
>NZUN01000027.1 GCA_002697205.1 Gammaproteobacteria bacterium | reverse complement strand
CAGCTTTTAACAGTCACAGTAGACAAAACAGTAGAAGTTTTCGTGCCGTTGACAATGAACTGAGCAGNTGTAAGCTATTGAAAGTACGAGANTGCNGTTAGCAGTTGGTGCCTATNAAGGACTATGAAGTCGGCCCTCGGTACCATATTCAATTTCTTTCAATCTGTTTTCTACACTTTTAACATCCTTATACGACCCAGAAGAACCAGTCCTGTGTGGCTAAGGAAATTACAATNACTGAACAACAAAGCACATTCAGTATCAATCAACTGGTCGATGACCTAAAAACGGCTGCACTGCGTGGANATGCAAGAGCGCAGGTTAAATCCATACTTGAACGGACAGTGAAAGATCCACAATGGGTTGNTACATCTATTCCAGACTATGCCGATGATGATGTCATCTTGTTTGAGGATGACTCGGTCTCGATATGGCATTGCAGATTCCTGATGGGCCTCTCTGTGCCCGCACATGATCATCAAATGGTTGCAACCATCGCTGTTTATCAAGGTGCTGAGAGAAATGTCATGTGGGTCAACAGTGACACGGGTGGAATTGAGCAAAAGTCCGAGATATTNGTTAATGCCGGGGATGTTCTACAATTAGGACCTAATGCCATTCATTCGGTCAGTAGCGCTGTCGATGTNGATTCATGCGCCATTCATGTTTATTTGGGTAAACTGACCACAGTGAAGCGCTCTTTATTTGACACCAAAAAAGGAACTGTTCTGCAATTTGACGACGAAAACTATCAACGCCTGATCAGTGCTGACCGAGCATAGTCGAGGCATCGCAGAAGTAAGTTTCGACAAGAAACAGAGCGTNNAGGTAATAGCAGCTACAAATACGATGATATACTACGTATTCGCAAANAAATCAGAATAGACCACCTTTTGAGAAATACAACAGGGTACATCAGTNTGCTCAAACTGGAGCCTTCGATGAGAAGAGGAAATGGCTCCTGATTGCGTCAATGATGGCATTTCATAGCCCACTTCTAACAATGATGTGTTTACCCTAGCTGACAGCACAGGCGAATCAAAGCTTGGGGCGAATTATTTTTTGTCATGCGACCTAGGGGAAGCAGCTACCAGNGGTAGCAACTGTGGGTCAGCGAGNATCATGGAATATAATCAATTTTTAATGGNTTTGCACATTTAGTGGCGAAAAACACCATCCCCTGCCAGGAAGAGGTTGTCTTAAACTACTGANNCTATTACATAATTCTATTCTGGTACTGAATTTGCACTAGATCCAAATTGATCCAGATAGATCCAGTGCCAGTTAAACCCACAAGGAGACAACAATGAACGATGAAATGAGAAAGTCAATGACGAGCACAAACACATGGACCCGTGGCCTTTACATGTTGTTGTTTGCATTAATTTATTCAATGACTGAGTTCGTTGTTGTCTTTTTCTGTATCTTCCAGTTTATTTCCAGGCTGGTCANGGGTGAGGTTAACGATCGCTTGCTCGCATTGAGTGNAGAAGTTTGCGAATTCATGTTGCAGATTCTGCAGTATGAAACCTTCAATACNGATTATAAGCCCTTCCCGTTTAATCCCTGGCCAGAAATCGATGTGGCCGATGTGAGCAGTAATGACGAGGCCGTAAATNAAGAAGCTGAGAAGGCAGTTGAAGGCGAAGTGATCAACGCTACTGATCCGAAGNAAGAACAATAGTGTCGGCCCTCAGGGCCTNTGTTTTATCCATCTCANTCCGGCCGTGAGAATTCGATTCAANGACAGCGACACGATACATCCAATGTTGAGTGTCAGAGTAATTGATCCGGCGATCCTCGCCCAGTTTGATTNTGAGAAAATCATCTTGAGGCTGTAATCCCGCTCATAAGTTATTGGAGGCAACCCAGGCGCATNTACCCGGCCGGTTTTACTCTGGCACTTTACTCTGACCGGATTATTTCTTGCTCGGCATCTGTTACATAGGGGCCCCAATCCACAGAAAAGGCCTTGTGCAGTGCTTGTACGGCTTCTTCGCCAACTCTGGCAGCCAATACACGATCAAGGTGAGACAGGATATGAAGCACGGCATCCCGCAGTTCAAGCGCATCGTCCGAAAACTCATACTGTTTAGCTCGACCATCACAGGGATCGCTGACCTGCTTAATAATACGGTTTTCAATGAGATGGCTTGCCATAGCATGGATATTCTGGCGGGTTGTACCCATCTCCCGTGCGATTTCAGAGGGCCGCTTTACACTTCTGGCGATGTGAACCAGTATCATTGACTGCGTTCGATTGACCGAAGTCAGTTCGAATTTTCTCAGTATCGACTGCAAACTGACGTCATACCANTCAATCGCCTTAGCCAAGCCGGAAAAAATGTGCAGGGGTTGCTGTCTATTAGGCATCGCGACAACTTCAATAAATTAGCACGGCATTATATAGCAAAGGCAGGGNNAATTCGTAAAACTGCGTTGTNATTTTCAAGAAATTTTATTAAGAGAGGATGCTAAAGTTGACCAAAAACAGCCTATCCGGGAAGAGAAAATGAAAAGCTTAGTAACAAGCTGTNTGNTTGCGATCTGTACAGCGATTCCGGCCTGCTACCAGGTAAAACCTGATAATTGGGAAACCCAGGCGATTGCTGTGGACTCTCTGTTCAGCAGCATAGATACGCAGAGCCAGCCCGGATGCTCTGTTGGCATCATTTACAGAGGCAGGTTCATTCACCGCGGCAATTATGGCGCCGCGAATCTTGAATATGGTATCCCACTGTCTTCAAAGTCTGTATTTCGTATAGGCTCTGTATCCAAGCAATTTACAGCCATAGCGATCCTTTTACTCGAGGAACAAGGCAAGCTGTCCNTGGATGCNGATGTACACGAATACCTGCCTGGTCTTATCAACTATCAGTCCCCCGTTACCCTGCGTCACATGCTCTGGCATACCAGCGGCATGGCTGAATACACGGANGCGGACATAACCGCGTTCAAGAATGTAAATGGTGAACCCTTTCGCTGGGGAAATGAAGATTACCTCAGTACTTNTGAATTTATGGCGATTCTAAGCCAGCTGCCACTANACTCACCGCCGAACCAAAAGTTNCGGTACAGTAACAGTGCCTNTTTTCTNTTAAGCCAGGTGGTCGAGGCTGTCAGTGGTCAAAGCCTGCGCNAATTCGCACAGGAGAATATATTTGAACCACTAAAAATGGAGACGAGCTCTTTTAACGACAATGTAAACCGAGTCATAANCGACCGGGCAACGGGTTATCGGCCATCAGAAAAGGGCAAGTACGAAATATTTGAAACAAACCTTGCCTGGGTTGGTGANGGTGGCATCTATACCACAATCGACGATTTTATCCTGTGGGACCAAAACTACTACNACAATCGCTTAGGCAACGGCGACCAGACTCTAATAGAACTCATGGAGAGNCCCAGCGCGCACACCAGAGAAAAACAGTCACNACTCGAATATGGCTACGGCTTCGGCCTGGAATCAAGCCTATATAAAGGGTTAAAGCGAGTCGGTCANGCAGGTCAATGGGTTGCTTTTAACAGCCACTACGCGCGATTTCCTGATCTTCAGTTTTCAGTGGTNGCCTTCTGTAATACCCTGGAGGTCAATGCCACGGACATAACNAATCAAATAATCGACATCTACCTGGCCAGGCTCCTAGACACGTCGGCAAATCCACCTCTGCAGTGACTGAAGGCTTGCATGGCTGTAATCCAAACCGAAGCAATCTTGACGGNAAGAATTCTATAGCGATCGCCAGGCAGTCTGGCAAATTACATATNGCGGATTATCTGGAACAGCACACCAATGAAAATAAANTNTTTAAANTTTTTTTGAATAATTGCCTGCTAGGCAATCCAGCTATACCCTGAANCCAGATTACTGGTAAATTCTNTTCTGNNGAACCCATAATCTACTCTACACTGTGCTAGCTATTGATACGACTTCAGGAGATGACCATGAAACCCATATCAGCTGATTCCCATGTCGTTGAAGGACCNGATGTATTCACTGGACTTGCCGAACGGTTCGGAGACCAGGCACCGCGNCTGATGAGCGTCGGTGACCAGGCTGACTGTATCGTAATCCCTGAGCGGAGTCCCCGGGGTATTAATGTGGCGCAAATGGGCATGGCCGCTACCCGCCTTTCTCGCCAATCGCCNCTGCAGAGAAAAACCGGACACAAACCCGATGTGGCGAACATGCAGGACCCGGAACTTATCGAATTGTTTGCAAAGGGTTACCAGGGTATGAGGGCGGGGTTGCGAGATGGTGCCCAGCGATATCAGGACCAGGATGCAGATGGTATTGCAGCTGAGTTCCTGTATCCCGGTTTCTTTCCCATGTTCAATTTCCCCAATGTTGAATTACTGGTCGCCATTCAAAAAAATTATAACGACTGGTTGCACGACTACGCGACTGCCGCAAAAAGCCGCCTCTATGGATTGGCAGCCATACCACTGCAGGATCCTGTTAGAGGGCGAGAAGAACTCGAGCGAGTCATCAAGCTCGGCTTTAAAGGGGGTTGTATTCCCTGTACATCACCAGCGGACCNACCCTATTTTGATCTGGCTTACGAGCCCATCTGGAGCCTGGCGGAAGAGGCAGAATTCCCCTTATCNATGCATGTCGGCTGTAATGCCTACCTGCCGAAATCCCAGCGCGGGGCGAAACTCCCGCGCGACAGCATTGCTGACTATGCAGGATCACAGGCAACCGTNCAGCGAACCATTGTTGAACTGATGTGCAGAGGTGTCTGTGAAAGACACCCGCAGCTGAAAATAGTGGTTGCCGAGTTTAATGCNGGCTGGATCGCCCACTGGCTTGGCCGGGTGGATCAGGGCCTGCAACGCGAACTGCGGCAAACCACGGAACCTTATCGTGGCGCTTCNCCCCAGGAAATCTGGAACCGCCAGTTTTATGCAACCNTGGAGGATGATCTGCCGGCGCTGCTCACCCGGCACTTGATCGGTGAGGAAAACCTGATGTGGGGCTCGGATTATCCCCACACAGATTCGACCTGGCCCTGCTCTATTGACGTATTACAGGAGATCTTTAAAGATTTTGGAGATACNGTAAAAACTAAAATCACCCATGACAACGTAAAGAACCTTTACCAGATTTAACCAGTGAGTGCGCAAGCCTGGGANCTGCTGTGGATGNCGGCACAAGATTGGTGCAGAAGGTGACTTTAACGCTGCTTTAAATGAATGGCATATTCGCCATAACGCTTCTCTNAAGCAATCATCATCAAGCACGACATAGGATTCAGATATGACTCGAATTNCCNCGCTCACACTTTGCTGCATTCTGANGCTGGNTGCCTGCACAGANGCCGAATCACCAAGACAGAGCNTACTTGCCAGTGATACTCAGTCCTGGCCCGGCGAGGACTGGNNANTGTCCACGCCNGAACAGGAAGGCCTTGATGGNNAGGCGATTNCGCTGNTGGACANAGAATTNCNNTCTGGNCAACANGGNTANGTTGATTCNATGCTAATCATCCGCAATGGCCGTATGGTCTTTGAAGCCTATTATGAATACGATTACCAGAAGATTAACGCACCGCTGATAAGTAACCAGCCAGGGNCCTGGAACTACTACGACATTAAGTGGCACCCTTATTACCAGGGAAGTGAGCTACATACNGTGCAGTCCAGCACCAAGAGTGTTATGTCAGCACTGGTGGGCATTGCCATTAACCGGGGGGATCTACCTGCCACCAGTGCCGTGCTGGGCGAACTCCTGCCGCATCGTAATATAAATGATCCGCAAAAAGCAGCAATTACCCTGGATAATNTCCTGACCATGCGGNCTGGCTTCGAGTGGGAAGAGGACGTCTCTTACTGGGACCCAAGCAACGATGCCATCCGNGTCGAGTCAAGCAATGACTGGGTGGCTTACCTGCTTAACAAACCAATGNCTCACGACCAGGGAACGACCTATAAGTACAACAGTACTAACACGCAACTGATGTCCGAGATCGTATCTANNNCGACTGNNCAAGCGCTTGACGATTATGCTAACCAACTGCTTTTTAAACCCATCGGCATNAAAAAATATTTCTGGAAAGATGCACCCGAAGGCTTCAAGGATGTCGCCGGTGGTCTTTANTTCACGGCTCAGGACTTCGCTCGTTTTGCGCTGCTGTACGAAACCGAAGGCCTGTGGAATGACAANCAGGTCATACCATCTGAGTGGGTAACAAGATCCNTTCAGCCCCACNTTANNGATACCTTNCCGGATGATCCNGGTTTCAACGTCGGCTACGGTTATCAATGGTGGATCTACAATGACGGCACGGATGGAGGGCCTGTCATGTATGGCAGCTGGGGTTGGGGAGGTCAGTTTGCCTTGATCGTGCCCGAGCTCAATCTGATCGGCGTGTTCACGGGCTGGAATGTCTACGAGGGGCTTGATTACCAATATGCCTATAGTCTCTTTTATAATCGAATCGTGCTTCCAACGGGGCGTTCAACTGGCAACCCCGCCATCGTGAGCGGTACTTGATTGCAGTTCCATTAGAGAAGCCAATCAGACCAATGCCGCACGGGGCAACCTATGCCAGGTGAACCCATTGGAGATGGCTTGAATTCTACGCCTGGCACCTATGTTCTGGTGGTCAATCTCGATCAACCCGCAAATATAAGGGTGGGTAAGCGATCGTCTCAGCAATTCCGATCAGGTTACTACTTATATGTCGGTAGTGCGTTCGGCCCTGGTGGACTAAAATCTCGGGTTGGTCGACACATAAGATCCGAGAAAAAAATGCGATGGCACATTGACTACCTGTTGCCGCACACCAACCTGTGCTGGCTCTGGTATCTGCCTATGCAGCGCCTGGAATGCACCTGGTCACAGGCAATAGCAACCATTGAAGCTGCAAATCCAATAACCGGTTTCGGGGCGAGCGACTGCCGATGTTCATCACATCTTTATCATTTTCAATCGGTGCCAGAAATTGACCTGAAACCATCTCCCCTGATTGCATTGATCGACTGTTAATTCGCTGGTAATCGACCTTCGATATAGTCATCTACCAATTCGTGCAATCGCCGAATCCGATTCTCCTGATTAGACAGGTACACGCCCTTAAACCCCCGGGAACGAAAACCGCGTTGCTGTGTGACAAACACGGACACATCATCTTCAATACCTGGGCCTATGGAATCTTCAGGAAATTGCAGCCACTTTTTTTCAACATCCGCGACGGTACCTGTCCCCAGTGTACCCGTGGGCTGAGCCGATTCAACCGATGCAGGACTTGAATACCACCAATTATCAAAAACACATTGTTCCGGGTCGGATCGATGCGGTCGGGCTCTTAGAAAGTGGAACCCATCAGCCCACACTGACACGGCAAAATTCGGGAACAGGGTGTAATGAAACGCATCGGTAAGCTGCTCATCCGGGACCTTATCGTAATGGCTATAACCTCGAGCGGGTCCCAGCGAACGTTTCGCCTGCTGCAGCGCTTCCCGGGTTGCTTCCGGTTTACCCTTGAAGTCAGCGGGGTCCAGATCCCAGTAGCGTAACTGGCTCGCCAGCGGTTCCTTGACATTGCCGTCCTGGTCCATCTGACCGACGCCAAACCCACCTTTCATAACCATGCGGTTATGACCTTCATCGGACAGATCAAACTGGGTCTCTTTGAAATACGTATCGATATTGCCTCGAATCTTTTTTCGATTGGTATCCGGTGTTGCTCCCTGATGAACAGTCGGCACATGATAGGATTCGTTAAAGTTATCCAGCACTACCTTCCAGTTGCAGGGCAAGTTCATTGAATTTGCTAAAGTACGAGTCCAGCTCTGAATATCACGATTGTGCCAGTCATCCCAGATAGGACCTAGATATTCCCTCAGGCTAGAACAGGCCGGATTCATATTGATCCAGATAAAGCCTGCAAATGTTTCACAGGCCAATTCCTGCAGCCTTAGCTTGCCGCAGGGATTACCCTCGGGGAAATCTTCTTTATCAGGCGCAAAATTAAGTTCACCATCCGGTGTGTATGCCCAACTGTGATACTTGCAGACAAATCGCCTGAGCACACTGCCTTTGTCAGTGTCCACAAGCGGATTACCCCGATGCTGGCAGACATTGTAGAAAGCCTTGATGCCCCCCTCCTTCTGTCGAACCATCAGGATCTCTTCCGGCCCGACCGGCTCCATCTGCCAATCGCCATTATTGGGGATCTCTGATGCCCGGCCAAGCAGCAACCAGACTTTAGTCCACATGCCTTCCCATTCCTTGTCAAAAAATTCACGCGACGTATACCGATAACCGGGAATAGAATGGTTGCCGATTTTCTGCTCGGGCCAGCTATCTATAATTCGAAGATGATCTGACATCCTGTACTCTCCAGTAATATATGGACTGATGATTAGAACTATGAACTAACCATCAGAGGGTCTCAAGCTATGAAATCTAATAAAAGGCCTGTTAGTCAAGAGTAGACCCTAACAGGCAGTTCCAATTCAGGGCAGGTCAAACCCCAACCTTTTGAGTAAAATTTGATTTTCCCAATGGTTAACGTCAAAGTAAACCCTCAATCGTCTGGAGGTCATTATGCCTAGAATCAAAGAAACTGGCGGATTAGACGGCTTCGCTGGAGTCTATGCTCACTGCCCCGATCTATTCCANGGATTCATGTACCGCTACGGGCTNTTATGGTCACACAGTCAACTGGACCCAGTTCTCAAGGATCTGNTCAGGCTCAAATCGGCNAACCTGAACGGCTGCCTATACTGAATTCCGGCTCGATCTTCTGCGGCGCAGGAGAATGGCATGGATGAGAAGATGATCGAAAAAATGAAANATCACCCACACTCAGATCTTAGTGATCGNATAAAAATAGCCCTGGACTTAACCGAAGATTTCATCATGAACCACGCCAACGGCGTCGATGANCCCTACATGGCTCGCCTCAAACAGCATTTTTCGGATGCCGANGTTGTCGAACTGACNGTCGCCATTGGCATCTGGGATTCCGTCCACAAATTCAACAATGTATTCGATGTCCATCCGCCTGTTACAGAGGGCCTATTTACNGTTGACCCCCCNGACGTGCCAGAGCGGATGCGACAGCACGTCATTGATCCGGGGAANAAATACTGATGCCTNAAATTGTTGCAGTTGTTTGAACTAAACCAGCGTGGCACCTGACTATAATCAAACCCCTCGCACCATCCGCAAGCCATTGGTATCATGAATAATTAATCTGAAGATATCTTCAAGGAGGCGTTATTATGGGATTTGCACTTTCAAATATGCAGCTCAATAGCTCAGCATTTAGTCAAGGCGGGTCCATTCCCAGCCAATATACTGGAGAAGGCGCNGACCTCTCGCCACCGCTTAGCTGGTCTGATGCNCCACAGGNNNCTCAATCATTCGCTGTTATCTGCCATGACCCGGACGCACCGCTCATTACCAGTCNGGGCACGTACGGGTTCGTCCACTGGGTTCTGTACAACATACCATCAGCGGTCNCCAGCCTGGCCGAGGCCACTTCCGANCATACCAGTGGCAAGAGCGATTTTGGTAAACAAGGCTACGGTGGCCCCATGCCGCCCAACNGGCATGGNCTACACCAGTATTATTTCTGGGTNNTGGCCCTNGATANTAATGAAGCNATAGAAAGTGGTCTAACNCTATGGCAGCTGCTTGAGAAAGTNGAACCAAATGTNATCGGAATGAACCGGTTGGTGGGCACTTACCAGCGCGATTAGTNCTACTGATNCAGCAGCTCAGGCANCAATCAGTTACCNCTTTNCATTCTTCTTAANCAAGGNAATCAGCCAATGGATTTANTACCAGAATCAGTGATCATCACAGACGATACCATGCGCGANGGTCTTCAGATCGAAGACGCCAATATACCGGTTTCTGAAAAACTNCGGTTGCTCGATGCNCTCGGCGAAACAGGTGCCAAAGTCATATCAATAGGCTCTTTTGCCCATCCGAAGTGGACNCCGCAGATGGCCTGCATTGATGAGATCGCTGAGCNNTTCGTGCCCAAGGCCGGTATCGAATACACCGCAGCGGTGTTCAACCAGCGCGGTTTTGAGCGAGCTGATGCCTACTANCCAAAGATTAACATCCGCCGAAAACGATTCGGNACACATGTAGAACTGTGCGACACCTTCTCACGCAGAAATTACAACCGNTCTCAGGCNCAACAACTGGCTTCAATGGATGGCGTTATCTCAGGNGCAAGGCAAGCTGGCGCAGAATTTGGCTCGGTAGCGCTGGGTAATCCTTTCGGCTCAAATTTCGAAGGTGCCTTCTCCCTGAAACAACGCCTGGATATGCTTAAAATCATGTTGGATAAGTGGCACAACGCCGGGTTCAAAGTAAAAAGATGTTCTTTTGTTGAAGCCATGGGCTGGAACATGCCCCATCAAGTCCGCGAAACCATCCTCGCCATCCGCGAGACCTGGCCAGAGATCACCGATTTCCACTGCCATATGCATAACGTCAGGGGATCAACTATCACCAGTTACTATGAAGCACTTCAACTCGGTGTTCGTGAATTTGATACCTGCCTGGGCGGCATGGGCGGTTGCCCCTACTGTGGTAATGGTCGGGCTGCAGGTCACGTGCCCACCGANGATTTTGTTGATCTATGCCATGAGATGGGTATTAAAACCGGATACGATCTCGATAAACTCATCGAAGCAGCAGTCATCGCCGAAGAAGTGGTACGCCACCCTTTATGGGGCCACGTCTCCAAAGGCGGGCCAAGACCTCGGGGTGATCAGATTTATCCGGCGCGCATGCCTTTTGTGGAAACGCTCCAGGAAGCCGCTCACTTTCGTATGGGACCAGATGTTTACGCAGGGCAACTGACTCCCTGGAAAGACGGCGATGCACTCAGTGGCTTGNCTGANTAAGCATCGATGCCGAANCACNGANTTCAAGGCGATNCTNACAGGCGTTAANCGAGATAGCCTTATTGGGCNTGAACTGGAGGAACAACATGAAACTAACAATTGAACCCCTAACGCCCCTGATCGGCGCAGAAATCAAAGGCGTTGACGTCACTAAAATCACAAACGANGAATTTGCGGGTCTTTTCCAGGCATTTACCGATCATTCCGTCCTATTCCTGCGGAATCAGCCGCAGATGAGTGCTGAACAACATCGCACTTTCGCACAACGATTTGGCGAGATTCATATCCATCCAGCGGCACGCGGTAAACCGGGCGAACATCCAGGCGCCATGAAAATGCGCACNAACAGCGAATCCAAGGTAGCCGCAGGCAATCGCTGGCACTCAGATGTTTCCTGTGACGCAAAACCGCCCCAGGCCAGCATCCTGCAATTGCACCAGATACCACCCCTGGGTGGTGATACTTTATTTGCCAGCCTTTATGCAGCCTATGAAGCTTTGTCTGATCNCATGAANGTGTATCTTGATGGACTGACTGCGCTNCATTCCGGTGAAGAAGCTTTCCGGCATGTNTTCCAGTTTNANGCAGNTGACNAAAGNGCCCGATGGCCGGAAAACCATCACCCGGTGANACGCCGNCATAGCGANTCNGGCAGACCCGCCCTGTTCGTTGACCGGGAATTNACCAAAAGNATNGATGNCCTGCCGAAAGAAGAAGGCAANGCNCTGCTGGNGTTTCTGTTCAGNCACGTTGAGCGAGTTGACTTCCAGTGCCGCTTNAGATGGTCTGAAAATGCCATAGCAATCTGGGACAATCGCTGCGCCCTGCATCACGCCATGTGGGACTACTATCCAGAAGAACGCTCAGGCCGACGAGTATCCGTGATCGGCGAAGTCCCCCTGGCCTGGCATCTTGGATCTGACCAAGTGCCCGCATCGCGTTTTGCTGCAGCAAAACTAACTATCTAGTACGCTAGGGAGTGCAGATGACAGCCAAAAATCTTCTCCCCTATGGTGTATCTGGCCTGTTCATAGACCGAAACGATGTGCACGCACACGGCCGCGACGAGCGACTGCTGGTCAAATCTTTCTACCAGGGCTATGAGTTCATGTATCGGCTGATCAGGAAACTAAGCTCCTAACAGGCCTTAAATGCACTTATTCAACCATACTTACTTAACTGTACTGGTTCAACGGTACTAAAAAGCAAGGTCAAATCTAAGGAACACTGCCATGAATCAATCGCTGGAGGAATTACAGCTTAAACAGCAGTTGGATCGCCTGCTGACGCAGGGTTACATCGTACTCAGGAATATCATAGATAAAGCGCTGGTAAGCACCATTAGAAAAGAGTTATCACCCCATCTCCAGCAGAAGATGATGGGCCGTAATGACTTTGAGGGCTTCAGCAGCGAACGCGTCTACGCCCTGCTGGCTAAGGCACCGGCCCTGGCAGCCATCATCGAACATCCCCAGGTCATCCGTATTCTCGATAAACTGCTACCCGCTAATTATCTACTATCTGCCAACCTGGCCATTAATACCCACCCAGGTGAAACAGTCCAGAACTGGCATAGAGACGATTCTGCTGGTGGCATGATTCCCCTGCCACGACCTCACCTGGGCATCAGTACGATCTGGGCACTGGATGATTTCACGGCGGATAATGGTGCAACGGAAATCCTGCCTGGCAGCCATCAATGGCTGGATAACCACCCAAAAAGGGACGCAGACAGTATCAAGATAACGATGCCAGCCGGATCAGTACTGATCTTTCTTGGGAATGTGCTACACCGAGGGGGAGCCAACACATCGACCGGCACCCGCCTCGCGGTGACTCCCCAATACTGCATGCCCTGGCTACGCCAGATCGAAAATATGGTGCTGGCGGTACCACCAGAATCCGCAGCCCAGTATAGCCCTCGAATCCAGGCAATGCTCGGTTATAGTGTCACAGAACCCGGCTTTATGGGCTACGTCAATGGCGCACATCCGAAAAGGCTCATCGACAAAAATTACCAGGGACGAAAAGCCCGCGGTATCGACAGCTAGTGGTATCATTATTACGTGAGTCTAGGCTGTCGTTAGAATCCTCAGGAGTGCGAACAAAAATGGCAATCTGGTTTAAAACACCAACGCTCGAAGAAGCTGAGAAACTGCACGGTCAGACCATGGTGGCCATGCTTGGTATTGAAGTGACCAACATCACTGAAGACTCCATGGTTGCTATCATGCCGGTAGATAAGCGAACCACCCAGATCCACGGTATTCTGCATGGCGGGGCGTCAGTCGCACTGGCAGAAACCTTGGGCAGTTATGCCGCTAACTGCTGCGTGGACCAGAATATTTACATGTGCGTTGGTCTTGATATCAACGCTAACCACATCCGCCCGGTTCGCAGCGGGTGGGTTACTGCTGTTGCCCGACCAGTACATATTGGACGTAAAACTCAGGTCTGGGGTATCCAGATCAGCGATAGCAAAGATCGACTTGTGTGCGAATCCAGGCTGACCATCGCCGTAGTGGAAAAACAGCCAACCGCATAGAACGTATACACGAGGAAGCTTCAGGTCATGAAACCAAACCCCGATGGCATCATCATTGGCGCAGGCATTGTCGGCCTGTGTCTGGCGCTGGAACTACATAAAGCCGGTTTCAGGGTCAAGGTCTATGAAGCGGCTGAGCAGATCAAAGAAC
>NZUN01000026.1 GCA_002697205.1 Gammaproteobacteria bacterium | reverse complement strand
CAGACCGCTACTGTTAGCAAGGCCATCCGGGAATTTGCTGGATTTGGAGTTCAGCAATATACGGGGTGTACCAACCCCATTACAGGCCATGACAACGACTTCAGCCTTCTGATGGCATTCGTTACCGCCTTCATCATAATAGATGACGCCATCTGCCATACCGTTGTTGGCCAGGGTAATTTCACGGACCCGGCATCGAGTTCTCAGTTCTACACCGGATCTTATCGCTTGCGGCCAATAAGTGATGTCGGTGCTTGATTTAGCCCCTTGCGAACACCCAGACATGCACGGTCCAAGATTCAGACACTTATCTCTGCCTTCATAAGGTCTGGTAATGATGGCGCTGTCGGAGGGCCACCAATGCCAGCCCAGTTTATTGTAACCACTGGCGAGTTTTTCACCCACCAGGCCCATGGGTATCGGCGGCAGAGGTGGTTGTTTAGGTGGATACATGGGGTCGCCAGCCAGGCCTGAGACGCCCATCATGCGATCATTCTGGTTGAAATAGGGATCCAGTGTGTCATAGCTGATAGGCCAGTCATCAGCAACGCCATCAAGGCTTTTTACCTTGAAATCCGATGGATGTAACCTCGGGAAATGAGCTGCATACAGTACAGTACCACCACCCACTCCATTGAAATTAACGACATTAATGGGGGATTCGTCGTTGTTGATGGGATAGTCGGTGTCGCGCCGGCGTATATTGGGGTCTATATTAAATGGACCGTGTTGCTGGATTTCCCAGTCAGTGCCGTTGGTTGGATATTCTGATGGATTCATCCAGTCGCCTTGTTCTAGGCAGACTATTCGCATTCGGGTGTCGGCAAGACTCCAGGCAACAGCAGCACCAGATGCACCAGCTCCGACGATAAGGACATCTACCGGATCACTTAAATTCGCCTTAGCCATGGGGCTTTCCTTGGGTTGGAGAGTTTGCTGTCCGGATAAGATAGCAAGTGTTGGGCAGCGGTAAAAGAGCTGAATAAATGAAATTAAGAGTGCTTCACCGAGTGGTGATCGGATCAGTTCGCAAGTGAGAAGAATTACTGCGTTGTTATTTTTGGATTCAGATAGAACCTTGGTTAATGATTATATGAAGGCTTTTTCATGAACCGGTGTGCCTTATTAAAGCCTAGTTGGTTGTGGAGGTTTCAGTTAGTGAAAGGCGCNNCTANTCGCCTGGAGTGTTGAAAAGAAGATGTCACAGCGCTTTGCTTTAGTGTTAATGGAGCAATAGTATACCAAGGTNCGAGTTTATCATTGAGGAGGTCAGAAAATGGGATCAGAAATTCCTGTGTTCGACAAAAATGATGATATGGCTGAAATTAAGGCGGCGCTTGATAAGGCGGGTTGTGCCGTAATCAGACATATCCAGACANAAGCAAATGTTGATCAGGTAAAATCGGAACTCCATGAATNC
Source organism: Gammaproteobacteria bacterium (assembly GCA_002697205.1). Taxonomy (GTDB): domain Bacteria; phylum Pseudomonadota; class Gammaproteobacteria; order Pseudomonadales; family Azotimanducaceae; genus UBA9926. The sequence continues at coordinate 40,069 of NZUN01000026.1, read as the reverse complement.
ATGTCNCAGGTGCCATTAGCGACGGAAGATTCNNCNGAGGANTTCTATCCAGCTAATACCCGGCGACTGCCGGCCATCCTTGCCCGATCACCCGGTAGTCACGCCATGGCNTTGGACAACTCCATTGNGCAGCTGTGCTGGCATCATCTTGGCAGTAACTGTGAACGGTTTCATCTTCATGTATCTGCTGCCCTTGAAATAGGACCAGGCGCGNGAGAGCAGGTGCTTCACAGAGAAGAAGACCCTTTTCAGTTCTTTGCTTTACCGCGACCNAATNTAGTCATCGCGACAATGTGGGCGNTGACGGATTTCACCCGATATAACGGTGCCACTCTGCTGGTTCCAGGTAGTCATAAATGGCCTGCCCAGCGAAAAGCACAGNNCGATGAAATAGTATCAGCAGAAATGCCATCGGGTTCCGTTATGATCTGGCTGGGCGGAACGCTCCATGCAGCGGCAGCNAATCGTTCTGATGACTGGCGCTANGGGGTCATTNTGAGTTATTCACTGGGCTGGCTTCGNCAGGAAGAAAACCAATATCTGGATCTGCCACCCAGTCTTTTGGCAGGGATGTCAGANGAAATAAAAGACCTGGTCGGCTATCCCATGCATGGCTCANTGGGATTTTATGATCCTTCNCTGCGCGCGCNNGAAATTTCCTGATGCNAAGNTTGCANNNCGATCGAGAACTNAAGTTATAATGCCCCTTTACGCAAATGGTGGATAATCAGGTGGTACGCATTACTTTNGGCTTAGCGATNGGGATTCTTGTCGCTTTCTTCTCATACCAGTGGATCACCGATTCAAGCCGNCGGGTTGAGCGACGCCTTGAAGAGTCGGTTGTCATCGAGGTTCGCACAATNNTGNCTGAAACCTTGNTGCTTAATGGCCTGGAAATTGTTGATCCGTTACAGCCCAATCGCNAAGCNGGTAAAGTTTATATCTANCGGACTGAATCGGGTTGGCAGGTGTCGGGTTATTATCGACGCCAGGAAAAAGATCCTTGGCATCCATTCCTCATGGATCTGGATTCGGCTGTCACAATGACCAATCTCCGCGTCGATGATCCTGAAATGGTAAAACGTGCAGACGCTGATGCTTCACTGGAAGTTNTTTTGTAAAGTCACAAGGTAGAGNCGGGCAAANATTCAAGCAAAGCGAATTTGCAGATTCTCTACTGAATTGGAATTGCCATGACCATTACCTTAAGTCGACATCAGGAATTGGGACTTTATCGCGATGGTTTTGTGGTACTCAGGAAANCCATCGATGACAGTATGGTGCGCCGTGCCCGGCGAAANCTTTACGTNAGTCTTGGTGCNTTAAGTTCCAGGGNATTGTCTGTAACGAGACGGGCGGATCTTGATAAATCGATAGCTTCGGCAAAGGCNCTGGGTCGCGANCCGGATATACTGAATCTATTTAATGAAACAGCGTTGAAAAGAATACTTGGATCCCTGCTGGGTGCCTNCCTCGAACCAATCCAAAGGGCTCAGGTGGCCACTAACTTCCCTCAGGGCGAGAATGACATTGTGAATGAATCAGGCTATCCGGTTAAGGATACGCCCCATAATGGCTGGTGTGGACATTTGGATGGACTCTGGAATGGTGCCAGCCGTGTTCCTNCCATTGATGCTGTNCTCAGTCCCTACAGGCGATCGCGCTGGTACCGGGATCCATCGACGAATGGTTGCTATAGGACTTATCCTGGAACCAATTCTAATCTTCAGAATTTTACTGCGCTGGTAGGAGTTGCACTCTCTGACCANCTTGTTGAAGGTGCAGGTAATCTTGGTGTTCTNAGGGGGGCTCATAAAAAAATGGGGGAGTTTTTTCAAGCGCAGAGGCAGNCAGGTGGCCCATTGGGCCCCGATGGGCCGGGCTGGCCCAGAGAGAACAAAAGCGCACCCAATGGGCATGGTCTGAGACATTATCCNGATGCAATCAGGCAGGNATTTTCGGGTCACGCAGTAACCACNAGAGATGGACAGCTATGGCCGAAACCAACGCTGTTGAAGATGAAGGCAGGTGATGCGGNCATTATTCATTACGCAACGCCCCATGCTGCCACAAAGGTAATCGAGCCAGANCCCCGNTTTATGATCTACTTTCGAATCACTTCNTCCTGTCGGCAGGAACANCAGNTAATGGTCTTTCCCGAAGCCCTNTGTGATATCTGGNTGGAATGGCCGGGCATGCAGGCAACGGTGGCCGAGCAGGAAGCAAAATCATTTTGAATTNTGGTCACTGTAATATNGCCTGTGAGTCTNTGTTCGGCACTTTATGTTTGAACAGAANCTATGCCAACNGAGATCAGGCCTGAAGTGCTATCGATTTCAATAGAAATCTGAAATGCGCGTTTTAGATCGGACNACCTGCNACGGGACCGAGTCTAATTGCTATGGGCTTTTTATTGNCAACGAATTCACTTACTGAGATGNAANNTAGGCCTNACATTGTTGCTAAATTGGGCTGCAGNAGACATTATGATTAACAGTTCATACTCAGTTCAATAATGCTCTGAGGTCGAGGGTACTCAGGGCAGCCAAGACNTTNCTGGATGCTCGTATNGTGATAATCAGGAAGCGANATCGTAATGGCTAAAGAGACCTCGGAACAGACACTGTCTGTTAGCGGAGNAAATGGCAAGGTTGAACCTGAAAGCGGGGGCATCTACTCGCACTGGGTGTTGTTTGTACTGGTCCTGGTTTATATCTTCAATTTTATTGACCGTAACATCCTGTCGATTCTGGCAGAAGACATTAAGGCGGATCTTGGCGTCAGTGACGCGGAAATGGGATTTCTCTATGGCACTGCCTTTGCCGTCTTTTATGCTGTGTTCGGTATTCCTCTGGCACGCTTCGCAGATGTCTGGGTCAGGCGATCGCTGGTGTCTGCAGGATTGTTATTCTGGTCTGNCATGACGGCTTTATCAGGACTGGCNCGTTCCTTTCCGGTNCTGGCCCTATTTCGTATNGGTGTTGGCATTGGNGAGGCCAGTGCATCTCCTGCAGCCTATTCCATGCTATCGGATTATTACCCCCCCAGACTNCGTGCAACCGTGATTGGTATNTANTCTTCCGGTGTTTACATAGGGGGTGGTGTGGGTTTGATTCTGGGAGGACTGATCCTGGATAACTGGGCNANTGCCTTTCCNGAGCCTGGTGATGCACCTTTTGGCCTGAAAGGCTGGCATGTTGCNTTTATGGCTGTGGGATTACCGGGTATTTTGTTAGCCGGGCTGGTGCGCACGCTCCGTGAACCCATGCGTGGTGCCAGTGAAGGNCTGATCACGGCGCGCCATCCNGCNCCATTTAAGGTGCTCAGAACGGAACTGNCNGCGGTTATTCCTCCCTTTACAATNTGGAGCGTATANCAGCATGGNGCNTCNCTAGGGAAAAACCTGCTGGNTGCGATTGCCCTGGCGTTAGTGGCTTGGTGGCTCTCTTATGTGACCGGCAATATTCTGCAATGGGTTGCGCTGGCGATTGCTATTTATGTCACTCTGAGTTGGATGCAGGGTCTGTCCCGGCGAGATTCGGCTTCCTTTGGCATGCTGTTTCATTCCAAAGCNCTGNTATTTACTACCCTTGCATTTCCCACCATGGCATTTGTCGCCTATGGAACCAGTTTCTGGACAGCNCCCTTCCTGATGCGGGTCCATGAAGCCAGCGCCTCAGANATTGGCTGGTATGTAGGCATTGGTAATGCCNTGGGAGGATTGATCGGCGTTGTGTTGGGTGGCGTGCTGGGTGATCGGTTGAAGCTTAAAATGGTGAATGGCCGGTTACTGGTGGGTTTTNTNNCCATTGTANCCACAGCACCACTCATTCTNTNGATGCTGTATACAGAGGATATCAGCACAGCCTACTGGTTGAATTTTGCTTACCANATTCCTGCGTCNATGTGGGTCTCCATCGCGCCTGCGACCGCTAATGACCTGGTTATGCCGAGAATGCGAGCCACCGCGGGGGCCTGGTTCCTGCTTATGAATACCATAATCGGCCTGGCATTAGGGCCNTATTTGATGGGCCGGTTATCGGACTATTTTGTTTCCCAAGGCGCAGACTCCGGAAGCGCGCTAACCGATGCTATTGCGTCAGCTCAAGTCATGTTCATTTTAACNGCAATTTTGCTGCTGNTGGCGATGCGTTATCTTCCCGCTGATGANGCGTCCAGACTTGATCGAGCAAAGGCCCTGGGAGAAACCGTTGAAAAGTCATCAGTGTAACGCTACGTTGAACANAGGACAGGCCTGATGCCAGTTTTCTGTNGTTTTCGAATGGGCGGCGCTGTTATAGCCTTTACTAGTANGCTGATTTGNGCCGTTGATTAAAGCCCCATTNGCNANTATNCCTCNGTCGGNTCNTAGGCCATTTTCTTTAACCAGGNTTCCAGCNTAATCTGGTCTGNAACAAAACTTCGAATTCCCTCAGCAAGTTTTTCGGTGGTCATGGCATCGTCATTTAACTCAAATCGAAACTGGGCTTCNGCGGGCATNCTGTAGTCGATTTCAGAGCCGGTCTCACTGGGATCAAGTTTACGTNCCAGNTGGTCGTAGTCAGTGTCCAACTCCTGCAATAACGCGGGNCTGATGGTGAGTCGGTCACAGCCTGCCAGTTCNGCTATCTCTGATGTATTTCTGAAGCTGGCNCCCATCACNACGGTTTGGTAGTTGTTCTGTTTGTAGTAATTGTAAATCCGCCTGACTGACTGGACACCAGGGTCGTCTTCAGGTGCATAGTCCTGCAATCCGCCAGACGCNTTATGCCAATCGAGAATCCGGCCGACGAAGGGNGAGATGAGNAANGCACCCGCATCGGCCGCAGCGGCAGCCTGGCTGAAGTTAAACAGCAGGGTCAGATTGCAGTTTATGTGTTGTTTTTCCAGTTGCTNGGCGGCGCGAATGCCCTCCCAGGTGGAAGCCATTTTAATGAGCACACGTTGTCTGGATATACCCGCTGCNTCGTACAGTTCAATCAAACGCCTTGCTTTGGCTATGGAAGCCTGAGTATCAAAGGATAATCGAGCGTCAACTTCAGTTGAGACTCGGCCAGGGATGACCTGGAGGATTTCCTTGCCGAAAGCCACGGCCAGAAGATCCATTGCCGTTGACAGTTGCTCCTGGCCAGTGTGATCGCCTTGCCTTACTTTTGCCATGACAGCGTCCACAATCGGTCGGTAACNNGGCATCTGTGCCGCTTTTAAGAGCAGGGATGGATTGGTGGTAGCATCCTCGGGAGCATATTGACTGATGGCCTCAAAGTCACCGGTGTCAGCGACNACGGTNGTCATCTCTTTGAGTTGGCTTAGTTTACTTTTTTGGTCAGATATCATCTCAGCTGGCTCGATTACGATTGNTNATGGAAAAATTGAAATTATGCAGTAACAGGCCATTATAGTCGTTTTTTGTGGCGACGAAATCTTCTTTTTCTTTAAGCAGNNCTGCTTNTANGTCTCTTCCCGGTCGTTGTAACTGGTATTTCNGNNGTTGAGTGTCNCCGTCGACATCGTGGTGCTTCNCATTTGNTCCAGTNGTGGCATGCTGGNTGCCTTCCTGTTNGCTTNTGAAAGGAATTATAGAGTCNNCCATAACCCAGTGCTGTGATCATNAACTGAATAGGGGTGTCGGCTCGGGTCCAGGTTTAGTCAGAGAAGCTGAAANNTAGCAATTTAGACAAAGNTTTGNANCCTTCTNCCTCNTCAGAATTGTGTCTCCGGGTAGCCACCCCTTAATTCCGTCTTGGAGNCGATGCCATGCNGGGCCTTCAAACAGCNTGTAGTTTAAAAGGGCGGTTCATTTTCGNNGCACCTGNATGGNACATTGANNAAACCCAGGNAGTATTATTCCCCTGGATAAGTAGCCTGTCTTAGTTTTTCTAATTNGGTATACTCTGGGCATAATCGGATAAGTTGAAGNAGGAGGGGCATTCTTATGAGTGAAATAACAGANGATCTGGTTTTTGACGCNAACGCCCTGCGCGAACGTTATCGGCTGGAACGTGATAAACGCNTGCGTGATGATGGNAATGAGCAGTATGTAGAGATAGCCGATGAATTCGCACACTACCTCGAAGATCCCTATATTGATGAGAAATCGGATCGTGACCCGGTCACCGATGAAGTTGATGTGGTCTTGGTNGGGGGCGGATTTGGCGGTTTGCAGGCGGCAGCNAGGTTGCGGGCAGNGGGTATAAAAGACTTATGTATTATCGAAAAAGGCGGTGATTTTGGTGGTACCTGGTATTGGAATCGCTATCCAGGCGCTCAATGTGATATCGAAGCNTACTGTTATCTGCCCCTGCTCGAGGAACTGAGTTACGTCCCCAAAGAGAAGTACGCTTATGCACGTGAGATTCTNGATCACAGCGAGGCNATTGGAAAACATTTCGATCTGTATGACAGTGCGCTATTTCAGACCGANGTAACNGAACTGCGCTGGAATGAATCGATAGATCGCTGGATCGTCAAGACCAATCNTGGTGATGCGATCAGGGCACGCTTTGTTTCCATGGCTAACGGTCCACTTCATCGGCCCAAATTACCCGGNATCCCCGGGGTTCGAGATTTNAAGGGGCANAGCTTCCATACCAGTCGCTGGGACTACGATTACACTGGCGGTGGTCCAGCTGGNGATCTGGATAAGCTNTCTGACAAACGCGTTGCTATTATCGGTACTGGCGCGACAGCNATTCAGTGTGTTCCGTTTCTGGGTACTGCGGCAAAGGAACTTTATGTGTTCCAGNGAACGCCATCGACGGTTGANGTTCGTGGTAATTCCGNCACAGACCCTGAGTGGGCAAAGACCTTGCANTCGGGATGGCAGAAAAACCGCATGGAGAATTTCAACTCCATGATNTCCGGCGTTCCACAGNAACAAGATCTGGTAAATGATGGTTGGACGGATCTCATTGGCAAGATGATTCATCAGTTCAATAAGGCNAAGGTCAATTCCAATATGAGTCTCGAACAGATGATCGAGATGGCGAATTTCGAAAAAATGGAAGAGATTCGTGCTCGGGTTGATGAATTTGTTGAAGATGAAACTGTCGCCGANAAACTCAAACCCTACTATAAGATGTTTTGTAAACGGCCTACCTTTAACGACGAATATCTACCCACCTTTAATAGATCCAATGTGACANTGGTTGATACTGACGGTCAGGGNGTTGAACGCATTACAGAAAAAGGACTGGTTGTTGNTGGCGTCGAGTATGAAGTGGACTGCATTATCTACAGNACCGGTTTTGAGGTGGGTACCAGTTACACTCGCCGCTCTGGTTACGACGTGATTGGTCGAGANGATAANAAGCTCAGCGATCACTGGCGAGACGGTACGCGTACTTTACACGGCATGGGTTGTCATGGATTCCCTAACGTATTTATCATGAATACCTCCCAAGGTGGCTTTACGGCTAATTTCCCTCATCTANTGGACGAATCAGCNGTACATCAGGCACACATCATNGCTTTTGCGATGAATGAGGGTTACAGCACTGTTGAAGTGACCGAAAAAGCCGAGGAGGAATGGGTCAAGACCATTCTAGGTTTTTCTGGAGGTCCGTTGGGCGGTTTAGGCGGTGCCGATTGTACGCCGGGTTATTACAACAATGAAGGCCNGCCTAATCCTAATGCAATGCAATCAGCACCNTATGGTGGTGGNTCGATTCGCTTTTTTGAACTGCTCAAGGCCTGGCGCGAAGACGGGAGTTTTGAAGGGCTNAANTTTGGCTAGGCAGTCAGGGNCAGTTGCGTGGCCGANGATTAAACANAGNANGGGCNTTGTCTGATGGGAGTGTGGTTCACAGTCAATTGCCTTCAAAAACCGNTTGGCTAGTCCCTAGNATCAGGTTAAAGCGATCAGNCCCGTGCTGTTTGCCCAGATNCAGGGGTTGTTCACCGGTGATTTTTGTTAATTGTCCTGCNTAAACCTGACTGATTGTCGTTTTGANCCCCAGTCTCCGGGTGTTTCCTCGAAAACACCNTTGAGCGGCGTNGCACATCTNGGACAGATGCCCCCNGCTGATAGATTCCAATGACCCATTTCATACCAGTCGCGTTCTATCAGCAGTTCATCGCAGTGATGACAGTACGTGGAATTACCAATGGCATCATGAACATTACCGGTGTAGGCGTAGCGAATACCTGCCTGNCTGGCAACAGTGCGAGCCAGCTGCAGGGTCTGCGTCGGGGTCTGCTTAATATCGCGCATTTTCCAGTCGGGATGAAAGGCGGTGAAGTGATGCGGTACATCTGGNCCCAGGTTCTCAACCACCCATTGGCACATCGCCTCAAGTTCAGGTCGTGAGTCATTNTGTCCGGGAATNAGCAAGGTGGTGATTTCCAGCCACACATCGGTCTCATGCTTNACGTAGATCAGTGTGTCGAGTACTTCCTGCAAATGCGCNCCACAGATTTCATGGTAAAATTTTTCGGTAAAACCCTTTAGATCAATATTGGCNGCATCCATGGCTGNGAAAAATTCTATTCTCGGTTCAGGGCAGATGTAGCCTGCTGTAACCGCAACTGANCGAACGNCCAGTTCATGACATGCGGCAGCAACGTCGATCGCGTATTCGTGAAAGATAACTGGATCATTGTAGGTGTAGGCTATGCTNCGGCAATTGAGGTTGCTGGCAGCATTGGCCAGCANTTGCGGTGATGCGGCATCTGCAAGCGTTGCCATCTCCCTNGATTTACTCATATCCCAGTTTTGGCAGAACTTGCAGGCTAGATTGCAACCGGCGGTTCCAAATGAAAGNACNGGCGTGCCTGGCAGNNAGTGCTTGAGCGGCTTTTTTTCTATGGGGTCGATNGCAAAACCGGAAGAACGNCCATAAGTTGTTAAAACCACGCTGTTATTCTCTCTGGCCCTGACAAAACATAAGCCTTGCTGGCCCTCGCGCAGCTTGCAGGCGCGCGGACATAGGTCACANTGAAGCCGACCATCGTCTAGCCTATGCCAGTAGCGGGTNGGCACTGAAGATTTATTCATATTCANAGTATAGCGCTTTGTTGACTTTAAAATTATATTGATTCAGCGCAGAATGGCTCCATGAGCTTAACCAGACAGACAGCGGTTGCCGGCCAGTTTTATCCAGCTGAGAGCCTGGATTTGGAGCACACTGTCGATCAGTTGCTGGCCAGCGTAACAACAGATAAAACCTGCCCCAAGGCGATTGTTGCGCCCCATGCGGGCTATATCTATTCTGGCTCAACGGCTGCCCAGGCCTACGCTCGGGTGGTTAATGGCCGCAATCGTATATCAAGGGTGGTGGTCTTGGGACCGGCACATCGGGTGGGTTTTCGCGGCATGGCGCTTTCAGACGCCGATTTTTATACAACGCCCCTGGGCGACATCTGTATTGACCAGGATAGCACTGAATTGATTAGGCTATTACCTTCGGTTGTCAGCCTTGCCAAAGCTCATGCAGAAGAACACAGTTTAGAAGTACAGCTGCCTTTTCTGCAGCGATGCCTGGACCACTTTAGTTTGGTTCCCATCGTGGTCGGCCAATGCCCGGCCGATGATGTTGCTCGTGTTATAGAGACCCTGTGGGGTGGGCCCGAAACCCTGATTGTGATCAGCTCTGACCTCAGTCACTTCTTAAGTTATGCCGATGCACGACAGCAAGATGCTGATACCTCAGGGCAGATATTATCCTGTTCCGCCACGCTCTCAGGTGATCAGGCTTGTGGCGCTAACCCCTTGAATGGGCTACTGCAAGTACTGAAACGCAAGAATCTATCGATTAGTGAACTGCAGGTCATTAATTCAGGTGATACTGCCGGCGATAGAAGCCGTGTAGTCGGCTATGGTGCTTATGCTGTGAACGAATCGAGTCAAGCGCGCGGAATTTTAAGTAGCGTTGAGCGACAACAATTAGTGCACCTGGTGCGCAATGCAATTCTTGCCCAATTAGATCAGCGAGGTAATTTTGAGATCAAACTCAATCAATACCAGGGGAGGCTACGTCAGAAACTGGCCAGTTTTGTTACTTTGAAAATCAACGGCGGGCTCCGCGGCTGTATTGGTAGCCTGGTGGCTTCACGAGATTTGGTGGTGGATGTTGCCCATAATGCAATTGCCGCTGCCTTCCAGGACAGGCGGTTCAAGCCGTTAACGCTGGAGGAATTTACCCAGGTTGACGTACACATATCGGTGTTGAGTCCACCTCAGGAGATCGACATCCGGACTCGAGAGGAACTGGTAGCGAAACTTAGACCCGGAATCGATGGTGTTATTCTTGAGCAAGGAGATCACCGTTCTACTTACCTCCCTTCGGTCTGGGAACAGCTACCAGATGCAGGACAGTTTATCGGTGAACTCCGGGTCAAAGCAGGCCTACCCCGAGACGGCTGGAGCGAACAGATGAAGGTATCTCTGTATACCACCGAAGAGTTTAACTAGTCTTATTGAAGTATAACGGGTGAGGTCAGAGTCAGACAGGAACAAAGGTCAACCGCTGATCAGTCGATGCGNTAANGGGCTTGGTGGTATTTCTATGGGTGATCCAATCCAGGCGCCTATGTTTTCACCGGTTCGACCGTCGTTCAAAAGATCTATCAACTGTTGGGCAATCGCCTGGGGTTGCATCACGCTGTCTGACAATGCATCGGGTAATTCATTGTTCCTAAATAAACTGCGAAGCATGGGTGTATCAGTGGCCCCCATACACATGCCATTGACTCGAATATGATCCCTGCTGAGGGCTTTCGACCAGGCGTCGGTAAAACCGTTCAACGCCCATTTAGATGCGTTATAGAGATCGGTGGTGGCAGAATTTGTGCCACGTGAACGTGCTGGCAATACATAATAGGTGGACATATTGACGATATCGCCGCCGCCACGGGCCTTGAGTTCTGGAATACATAATCTCGACAACATGAGAACCCCTTTCAGGTTGGTGTCCATAATGTAGTCCCAGTCAGCTACGGCCTGATCCCAACTCGAAGTAACCGGGGTCTGCCGATAGGTCGCGGCATTGTTAACCAGAATGTCAATCCCGCCGAACTCAGTCAGGGCACATCGTAACACACGTTTACAATCATCAATCAGGGATACATCAGCGACCAGACCGAGCACCTTTTTATCAGATGCTGAGGTAATTTCGGCCACTGTATCCATGATGCCCTGCTGATTATCAAACGCGACAACACTGGCACCTTGTTCTGCTAAGGCGTGCACGATAGCCTTGCCCAGGCCCTGGCAGGCACCCGATACGATTGCAACCTTGTCTTTAAGATCCTGCATGGAGGTCCTCCTCAAGAATGTATTTATGTGGCAAGACGGGTTCGAGTTCGGGCCTTCGGCCAACGCATAGATTGAGGTTATGTGCAGTGCGGCCTCCTGGCCCTTCCTTGAGCAGATCAATAACCACCTGGGCAGAATCTGTTGCGCTCATCCAGGTCGCTATGACCTTTTTTGCATCAGGATTTGTCGTTTCTTCATCGTTAGCAAAGCCATAAAAGGACCGGATCATGGGCGAGTCGGTTGCACCCATGCAGATAGCATTAACCCTTATATCGTGGGCTTTCAGGGCTTTCGCCCAGGCGAACAGGAAGCCGTTTAGGCCCCATTTTGATGCATCGTATATATCCATCACCGCACCGCCACCGGAAGGCCGGGGTGAACTACCCCAGGGGCAGTGGGGTAGATGGGGACAGAGCTCATGCGGCGTTCCACAGGTGACCATGTGGTCGGTCGCGATATTGATAATATCGGCTGGTGTCTCCTGCTTTAGCATTTGTTCTATGACCGCTCGGCCGACCAGGTATTCACCTTTGAGATTAGTGCCCACCATTTTTTCGTAATCGTGCATTGATTTGTCAAGGTCATCGTCAGGATGACTCACATGACATTGTCCGGCNTTATTGATGAGGATATCGATGTGGCCAAAAGTTGANATGGTGGTGTCGACANAATTTCGAACCTCATCAGGGNTGGCGACATNGGCGACAGNGGCGTATGTTTGCACNCCCNTGGATTCAAGTGTGGAGGGGATATCCAGGATGGCCGGATCGATGTCACAGATCGATATATTCACGCCCTGTTCTGCCAGGGCTNTGGCATAAGCCTTACCTATNCCCATTGCGGCGCCCGTTACAATTGCATTCTTTCCTGTTAGTTCCACCATGGTTAGTCCTGTGTTAATTATCGAATTCAGCTGGCAGATCCCAGCAGGTACGCATATCGCCCAGGCGTAAACTGCGTAAACTGGNATCTGCAGTATTGGTTAAGCGCAGATTGGTTAGTTGTTCCAGGATCATNTTNGACACNTCAACCACAGCATTTCGAGTCAGGGCATACAGTGATATCGGTCGGTCTTCCGGTATCGCTGGATATTTTGTAGGTTTGCCCAGTCCCAGGNTTATGCCAGCGGGCAGGCCATCGGCACGATACATGCCTCGTGGTTCTCGNTGGCAAAGATCTTTGCGTCCGACTAAAAAATGTTCNGCATCGGTAAATATCTCAGGATCACGATTGGCNGCTGCNGCAGAGCAGATCACCATCGCCCCTTCGGGTAACAATTGTCCAAAACGTTCCACTTCATGCCTGGAGAATCGTTTGGCTGCCAGCACGGCGGGTGAATGCCGCAGCGATTCAAACCAGGCCTGTTTAATCAGGCGTGGTGTTGNATNGAGCAGTTGTAATTGCTCAGGATGGTTTAATAACAGGTACCACATATTGGCCAGGCCACCATGCAGGGTCTCATGATCGCTTTCCAGTAAAGTGATCACAAGATCTTCAGCTGTGGCAGGTCCATCCTCCAGTTCCANGCNAGCGATNGCGGATATCAGATCGTTCGATGGGTTCTTGAGGCGTTGGCTTAAAAGTGGTCGGAAATACTCGGTCAGGGTTTTCATTGCCATCAAGCCGTTGTTCTGAGCCTGAGGTTCCCATTGGTAACCCTGTTGCAGTTGCCAGTAGGTACGGGCAAAGAAAGCATAATCCTGTACTGGTAATTGCAGCGATCGGGCTAATAGTTCTATTGGCAGGTGCGCTGCAAATTCGGTAGCNAGATTAATGTTNCCACTGGGCATAGCTCGATTGATAATGTCTTGCATAATCTGCGGTACATGGCTCTGGTAAGCCTGTGCCTGAGCATTGAGTACCGGAAGCTGCTGGCCTAAGTCACGGCCATAGTTTTCTACCCCGTAAAACCAGCATTTCGGTCGAGATTCGAAGTTGGCGTCGTCGACAAAAATTGACGTGACATCGTTGTATCGTGAGACCCAGAATGCATTCGCTCGCCAGTCACGATAGCAGGGATAATTATCTCGAAGCAGGCTTAATGCAGGGTAAGGGTCGTTAATAAACGCTGCATTTGCGAGTTGTCCAGGATTGAGTTTGGCAGTGGACTCGCCAACGCGCTGACGTTGGTAGATCTCGTAAGTGCGGTAACCCTGGCCGCCCAGGGAGACTTTTCGTTTAACCTGGACACCGTTTTTACCGACGCCCGGTGGCTCGCCTTTGACTGTGCTCACAATGCTTTTCTTTCCCTGGGTGGTTCATACTACAAAATTATTCCAAGTCGTAATCGATCCATACTTCTCTTGCTGAAGCCAGGCCTAAAGGCGCCAGGTTCTTACCATCGATGTCTTTTCTCATGCGCTGCCTGTTGAGCCTGGGATTCTTCATCTGTTTGCTTAGCAAACGAGAAGCGATGGCTGCTTCCTGGTGCGATATCCAGGCCCCTGGACATAGATGAGGTCCGACTCCGAAAGCCATATGGCTTGAACGGCCGTCTTTGGCGTAACCGCTGCGAAGTAGTTTGCCGTAATAAAGATCATCTCGGAATATATTAAACGTTTCCGGGTCTTTGAATACACGATCATCGTGGTTAGCAGAAAAATCAACCATGTTAATAAGAGAACCCGCTGGNATATCGATGCCGTGCAGGGTGATGTCAAAACTGTTGTGTCGTGGCTGGCCACCAATAGGGGTAGAGTGGCGCAATGTTTCATGGAATACCGCATCCCATAGCGAATCATCTTTTANGACCTCTGCCAATTGATCCTNGTGCTGTAGCAGTAGGTACCAGATGTTCATTATGGCGCCTCTCGTGGTTTCACCACCGCCACCAACCACCAANGCGATNTTCGATGTNATCTCTTCAGTAGAGAGATAGTCATTGTCTATTTTGCTCTCACATAACTTCGTGATGATGTCTTTNCCNANTTGCTGACCGTNGTTATCNTAAAGAAAACCGGGTGTTGTGCGGCGCTCTTCNACCAGACCTTCTATGTAGTCTTCCAGATGCTGGCGGGCTTCCAGGCCCTGCTGATGGCCTGCCGAGCCGCCAAGACCGGACATCATTGAGTTGTACCAGTAATAGAAATCAGCNCTTGCTTCATCAGGGAAGCCTAAAACCTGACAGACNACNCTGATGGGGAACTCATTGGCAAAGGCANGACCCAGTTCAATGGTTCTGACGCCATTACTATCTTCAATGAAATCGGTATTGGTTTTTTCATCCCAGGCTGAAATCATCTGTTCTGCTAATCGNTCTATCGATGGCATCCGATTGGCCAGTGACTTGCCGACTAAATGCTGGCCATACAGGTTGCGTCTGCGGCGATGCTCGACACCACTGAGTTCCAGCTGGGTGTTACCCAGAACACCNCTTGAAGAACCTTTGGGAATTGTATTGAATCCCTGGTCGTCAAAATAGCAATCTGTTATATCTGCATAACGGCTGATGTAGTAACAATTGTGGAGCTTATCGTGATACACCGGGTAGTGATCGCGCATNATTCGATAATAAGGGTAGGGATTACGCGCAAATTCNGNGCTGTCAAAAAGACGTGGATCGATTAAAGGTGTGCCATCTTCAGCNTGGCCCATATCGAGAGCATCACCAATCGCCATGAGNGGNAAGNNGGTTGATAAATCGTTTTTCGGGCTATTGGACGCTTCTGCCTCNNTGATATCGTTGTTTGCATTGATGAGTTTGGCTAGAGTTGCTGTTATAGCATTGGAAGACATAGACGCACCTGGAATGATTCAGTATCGATACCGGTTGTTGTGGTTATTGGCATGACTTATTACCCATAGTAAAGAGTTGCCCAGGCAAAAACCATCACACTTGACTTTTTGTACCTAGNTACGTGTACTGGGGATCAGGGTNTTATAAGCNCTGACTGANNNTTCAGGCGGCTANGAAATTTTCTGGTANNTCGCCATGACTTATGTGATCACAGAAGCCTGTATTGATGTACTCGACGCTTCTTGTGTTGAGGTATGCCCGGTAGAGTGCATTCATCACGATGAGNAAGATCGNATTTGCTTTATTGATCCGGGTAGCTGTACTGACTGCGATGTTTGTGTNTCGGCCTGTCCGGTCGGNGCAATCTTCGCTGATNTGGATANNCCTACAGNATCGCTACAGTTCNTAGAGATAAACGCCCTGTGGTTTAAAGACAAATCNGCCGCNCGGCAAAAAGTAACTGATGAAGCCNNTTAAGTTTGTCGTGCGGTCNCTNAANGCGANTGAAATACNCGCTCAAGTCAGTGCCGNNGCGCCTTTACAGAAGTTAACANTGNTCCCTTAGCNTGNCCATTGGGTGACCGACTTGTTAGTGCGGTCTAACACAGTTAGTCTGTCGCTATCTCTNTNTGGTAACTCGAATATGTGCACTTCNCACGATGTCGATAACAATACAGAAAANGGTGATCCCCGCAGTGGCTATAAACTGGCGGATAATTGGCCGAGATATCCANCCGGTATGCAGTTCGAGATGGGATCAGGTGTCGCTGTAGATGAGCAGGGCATAATTTATCTGTTTACCCGCGATATTGAGCACTGGGCCGCGCATCCGCTGGCGATGCGAGATAAAATGGGTAAAAGCAGTATCTCCATGTTTANCCGTGACGGGGACTATTTGGGCAAGTGGGGTCCTTCTGACCAACGTGGTTTCGCGCTTGGNGCACATACGCTTTATATCGAAGCGGATGGCATGTTCTGGACCACGGATCGTGACGGTCACACGGTAAANAAATATCACCCNAACGGCGAATTGTTGCTGACCTTGGGCNCTTTTNCGAAATGGGGAGACGATGAAAATCATTTCAATGGTCCTACAGCGGTTATTGTCCAGGAAAACGGTAATATCNTNGTTGCCGATGGCTATTGGAATTCAAGACTNATGTGGTTTACCCAAGNAGGNGAATTCATCAAATCNGTTGGNCAATGGGGNCGAGGGCCTGGCGAATTCCATACGCCGCACGCCCTTGCTCAGGACTCCAAAGGGCGTCTGCTGGTGGCCGANCTGTGCGGTGGTAACTTTCACGATTACATGACGCTTCCCGGACAGATCGCAGAGCACAGAACGCGAGTGGCAGAAGGGTGCCNACACCGTATTCAGCGGCTCGACCCAGAAGGGAACTATATNGATGAGTGGACNCATATTGCACCGNTGAGTATTGCCACCTATGGCAATAAGGTTTTTGCCAGCGACAAGATGAGTAACCTGGCTATTCTCGACGAGGACACCGGNGAGGTGATAAAGCGAGTGGATGATATTGCGATCTATATTCATCAATTNGCCATGGATTCTCATGGGGACTTATATACAGCTTCTGTATATCCNGAACATGCACGAGAAAAGCGTGGAGTTGAGGGGCCNTCTCATAGGCGCTGGACCTTGGCTGGCGTTGCCTGAATTTAAAAACAGATTATTTAAGAGAGCCNCTCATGATTGTTGTCGTTGCTGCACTGAGATTTGAAAACCAGGCTGNNCGTGACCAGGCAGTTGACCTGANCCGGGAAGTGCAATTGGCCACCCGGGTAGATGAACCTGGATGCCATGACTATTGTTTTGCCGCCGATCCGTCGGTGCCAACNCGTATCCAGGTNTATGAGNTGTGGGNAGATAGCNAGTCTCTGGCTGCTCACTTCAAGCANCCTAATTACACAAAAATGGTNNAGCTATTGAGCNGTGCCAACATTAAAGAGAGTATNAATCAGGCCTATCTGGTGGAGCGAGGAGAATCGGTGTATGGCGCAGNCGGGGAAATGANNGAATCGTTCTTTACGNAATAGAATTCNGGTGAATGTTTATGCCAGTACAAAATCGGGTTTTTAGCAACGCAAGATTGTTTACCGCTANAGACGAATCGGTAATTGAAGCAGCGGCGNTATGGATCGCCGACGGTCGTATTNTTTTCGCAGGGCCAGGCGATCAGTTGCCGCCGACACCGGCCGACACNNAAGTNAGTGATCTTGANGGTAGATTTGTTATGCCGGGTATGACGGAAACGCATGCTCATTTGTCGTTTGCCGATGCAAGTCCATTTGCTATTGGCCAGACATCGGTTGAACAGGCCACTATCACCGCTGTCAACAATGCTAGATTAATGCTCCAGTCCGGATTTACATCAGCNGTTAGTTTTGGTTCAACCTATTGCATTGATGTGGCATTACGCGATGCTATCAATCAGGGCCAGATCGTCGGTCCGCGATTGCTTGCTGCAGGTCGTGACCTGGGTGCGACCGCGAGCAATATTGATTCAGGTGGTGGTCTGAGTCAGATCGCAGACGGACCCTGGGAGCTGCGAAAGGCGGTTCGCGAACAACGTAAATTGCGCGTTGATGTGGTTAAAATATTCATCGACGGTGAAGCGATTAACCCGATAAACCCACCGGGGGAACTGTGTTTTACTGACCAGGAAGTAGAGGCGATTGTCGATGAGGCCCATCGTCGACAGTTAAAGGTGGCTTGTCATGCACGTTCTGCAGCGGCAGTCAAACAGGCTGTGCGGGCCGGCGTGGATTATGTAGGTCATGCTAATTATCTTGATGATGAAGCGGTTGAATTGCTCGCCGCCCACAAGGATGAATTGTTTGTGGGGCCTGCTATCGCCTGGGAGGTTCAATACCTTGCTCAGTGTGAGAGCCTGGGAGTCTCCCGGCAGGTCGTTCGCCAACAAGGTTATGAAAGAGAGATCGAAGCAACGGTTGAGTCAGTCAGGAAACTNNGGGCCGCGCAGGTGCGATTAGTGGTTGGCGGTGACTACGGCATTAGTATTGCGCCCCATGGAACCTACGCCAAGGATTTGCAGTATTTTGTGGAGTTGTTTGGTATGACAGCTGCGCAGGCGTTGATTTGCGCGACTCGAAANGGTGGTCTNGCTGTGGATCAATCGGGACGCTCAGGAACCCTNGAAACTGGGTCGNTTGCTGATNTGGTTATCGTTTCGGGTGATCCAATTGAAGATATCAAGGTGCTTCAGGACCATAGCAAGCTGAGGGTTATCAAAGNNGGGCAGGAGATCAATGCGTGACTGCTNTNATTGAAAANNCNTGAAATAAAAAGCGANTGATTGTTTTCCANCATAACCCGCCGTTAAATGTATCCGGTTATGAGATGCAAAGCTGTTTCCGATAGAATTTCTGATTTGNGGGATTAAANGAGNGCCGGGATTTTGTCGCCTTGANCGATCAGCAGCATTTGCNGCCANGGCGATANGGCAGCATTAGAGACTGAAAAAGCNGNTACNGTGTCGATGTTGCCAGGACTNCCAGAATCAGGGCGNCATCACNCAAGTTAATTGNGTCATGACTGGNCTGCTTGCGGATAGCCAGTTGTATATAGCNNATGCCAGATGCTTGGNTAAACGCGCCAGTNGCAGTCTGNATTCANNTTCAGTTGGCGATTGATGCTGGAATCCAGCTGCCGTGGAATCCGTTCGGGACACGAGGTAANTCAATTGACGCCACCGGCGTATTGTCCATGNTTGCGGCGTCCATGACGACAAAGCGNCTGGTGTCCGATTGCGCATCATGCACGTAGGTCATGAGATAGCCATCATCTTCACTGGTAGGACTGGCNCTGGGTACGAATACCGGTTCTCCGCCGACGCAGCCACGNCCCAATTCAATCTGTGTCCGCGCATCTGTGTGACGGTCATATTTCAAAATGGNGCCAGCTGNGCTCATCGGGTCGTCCGGGNTACCNNTATCGGCCATGCCCATCATGTATCCATAGCGATGTTCCAGGCCGANTACGCTGTCGGCGACCCGCGGNAACTCAGCGGGNCGGTCGTCGATCTGCTCTTCCTGAACCCTGCCGATTCTGGTATCGATAGTCCAGCGCCAGAGTTCCGGCGATGGGAAATCNATGGCTGAATCCCGCCACATGTGGCTGAAACGAGCAACGTCGAGTACGATCTTGTCGCCATCTTCATAGGCGTTCATCGGGTGGAATACATAGCAGGGATTGATCTCATACCACTTCACCTGGTCATCTGTACCATTGCGCGGCATNACGCCCAGGCGTGCCGGATAGTCGTCGTCCCATCGTATTGGCATTTCGCCACTCATGGCCAGTTGTAAGTCGAAGACGGCAGGCAGATCCATGAAGATGACGTAATTCTGCGTGATGTTGAAGTCGTGCATCATGGTTGGNCCGCCAACCGTGATGTTTTCGGTCTGTACCAGTTTGCCCTNGGCCGATACGCGCAGATAGCGCAGGTAGGGTTCGAATGCTGAGTAGCCGAANGCGAGTAACTCTCCAGTGACAGGNCAGATTTTTGGATGTGCGGTAAANGAGCCTTTCAGAACACCTTTAAAGTCGGTGGGACCGACNGTACTCAGGTCACCGTCAACCACATAGGGAAAATGNCCTTCCTCAAGTGCTAGAATTTTGCCAGCATGACCCACTATATGCGTGTTCGCCTTGGATGCCGTCATGTCAGCGAGTACAGAAGGATCGAGGATGTNTACTGACGGATCCTTAATGAAGGGGGTCTGCACGTAGCGGTTCCGGTACCACTTTGCCTTGCCGTCATGTAAGCGTACCCCATGGATCATGCCATCNCCGAAGAATGGGTGNTCNCTGGTNCCNCTGAGGGGATTGGCACCGGTTCGNACGTAACGTCCATCNAGTTCCNTGGGGATNGAGCCATTNACCTTCAAATCAGAGATTGTTCGNTCNTCGGCTACCGGTCTNCCNTTGCCGNGCAGATGTGCTGGGGTATNGTCATTNACAGTTGACATTNAGTNNGGCCTTTCTATTGGNTNTTAGGGNNNNCCATGTTAGTTCGTCNCCANGTNNAAATCAAAATTCGGGGTCGAGCTTTGGGCCAGCAACTCTGGTGTCAGCGTCAGGAGCCAGATTAGCCTTAGGAAAGACAGTTACTATGGGCTNCATGTTAGAACNCTCATCTGGTTTAACAGGATTTTAGTCAATAGNCTGGTATCACTAGCACTGTTGACTACTTACCACNGTCTATTTTGTTAGTTGCCANAGATTTTGAAATTCAGGAAAGTAGTANAGTAACTTGACTAATTTATTNATCTCGGGGAGACTCTTTATTTAGAAAAAAAGATTTGGAGGCTGCCTCATGCGCTTAAGAATAACTAGGTTTNNATCACTTTTCTTTCTCATCCTGCCTGGATATGTACTCGCAGCAGAGACACAGGTACTGGAAGAGGTTGTTGTCACGGCCACAAAAAGGGCTACCAATCTTCAGGATGTACCTATTTCTGTTGGCGTCGTAACCAGTGAATTCATAGACACGTTTGATATCCAGGATATAAGCGATGCTCAGAATTTTATACCCGGCTTGCAGGTTCAGCAGACTTTTGGTAGCTGGGCAGTGCGTATTCGTGGCCTGGGTTCNGGGATTACCAATCTGGCNTTTGATTCATCGGTACCTGTATATGTGGATGATGTCTATTGCGGTCGTGGTAAATGCATGGANTCAGCGTTNCTTGATATTGAGNGGCTTGAAGTTGCTCGCGGACCCCAGGGTGCATTGTTTGGAAAAAGCACGATTGCTGGGGCAATCAGCGCGATTAGNGCNAAACCCACCGATGAATTTGAAGCTAGCCTGAAAGTCGGCACCGAACTCGAATATGGTGGATATACGGTGTCNGGTCATGTGTCTGGTGCATTATCAGATAGCGTGCGAGCGCGTCTCGCGGTGAAAGTCAGTGACCTGGANGGCTATACTGAAAATATTGCATTGGATAANGAAGATGGCGATCATGAAATCAACGCTGTTCGNCTTAGCTTTGACTGGGATGCNGGNGATGATACCAGTATTTANTTNAAATTCGANACAGGTGAATCAAATACCGATGGNCGCAATAACCAGCTGGTAGCACCAGGNCTGATGTCGCGCGNNACCACTGANCCTAATCAGGAATANGANTCNGATAAAAGGAGAAGTGTCAGTACCGGTGTAGAAAAAGAAGANTTTTATAACTATGAATGGAATTCGCTAACGCTGAAAGCGGAAACCCAAGTGGCTGGCCATGAGCTGATCGCGNTTGCAGGTTATTGGGGATACGAGAATGAATGGTTCTTGGACGTTGATGGTCATCCGGAAGCGATTCTAAACACGGCTTTGTTTGATGAGTACGATCAAAACACGTTGGAACTGCGCATACTGTCACCTTCTGACCAGGCAATCGAGTATATCGCGGGTATCTGGTACCAGAAATCCGAGTTAACAACACGCCAGTTCTCGCCGTTCCATCCATTGTTCTGGCGGGGTGTAACGGACATTCCCGTTGCAGTTGGCGTGAATATTCCGCCTCTGGCGCTGGCTTTTACCCATGGTTCAGGCATGGATCGTAACTTTACTCGTGACAGCGACGCTTTCTCTGTTTACGGACAAGTGACCTGGAAATTGAGTGATCGGTTTCGCACTATTATAGATATGCGCTACACAGAAGAGGATCAGGATGGAATCGGTAAATCCTGGCCGCTACTGTTCTCTGGGAGTAGTACCTTTGAGCCGGTGCGAGTAACGCAAAGCACCGCTGGTCACGATCCTGAATATCTGTATAGACAGACACGCTCGGATAACAGCTTTGACCCATCCGTTCGTTTTCAGTTTGATGTCGATGATGACATGATGACGTACCTGGCTTATGCAGAGGGTTCCAAAGCAGGGGGCTTGAAGGCAAATGACTCCAAGTTAGGCGCTCAGCTATTGCTTAAGGCCAGTGATGCCGCCTATCTGCAGCAGTACGTCGGTGTATCATCGGTGACATCGGATGATATCGCCAACGGGCTGACGCTAAAACAGGGCAACGGCATTTTTGATTTCGAAGATGAGGAAGCGCAGAGCTGGGAAGTTGGCATGAAAACTAACCTTGCTGACGGAGCGGCAACTCTGGCTATTGCAGTGTTCACCACTGAGTTTACCAATCTACAGACTTCCAATTATGATGGCACTCAGTTCATTATCGGCAANGCAGGCAGCGCGACNGTTAACGGTGCGGAATTGGAGCTCAGTTGGCAGGCCACGGGTAACCTGAGGCTGCATTCGTCATTTTCCTGGATCGATGCCCAATATGATGACTTCGCCGGGGCTCAATGCGTGGAAGATTCCAGTGGATCACCAAAAAANGCGGATTGTGATTCGGTCAGTAACACAGAAAACCAGAAAGGNGAAAANCTTGAACGATCGCCNGACCTGGAAATCAACCTCAGTGCCCTTTGGGNATCACANCTTACTGATGCAATTATGCTCAAAGCNTCNGCATCGATGTATCGTTCTGGTGAGTATTTTGTTCAGCCGACCCAGGCTGCTTACGCCACNCAGGATNCATNTACAAAGTTNGATGTCCGAATAGCACTGNCTGCGAGCNATGAACGTTGGGAAGTGGGTGTCACTGGNCGCAATTTAGGNGATGAAATGACCATACAGCACGCCTACAATATCGCGGGTAGTCAATTCCGTAACCTCGGTATNGGTCGTTCCTATACNTTGGAAGGGATTGTGCGGTTCTGATANCTGGCGNGAAATGNATGCNGCACGGTAATTCAAGCCNCAGTTACCGTGCTGATTTCCAAGTNAGNGCGNCGCCGCTGTACGGCGNCAGATGANNTCTATAGANTCTGNAGAACTTTNTTTGTCGAGTTANTGATCATGCTGCTTAAAGATAAAGTTGCCATCGTCGTTGGTGGNGGNCAGACNCCCGGNGAAACCATCGGCAACGGTCGCGCTACNGCGATTCAGTTTGCCAGGGAGGGTGCAAANGTCGCTGTTGCTGACAAGGATATGTCGGCTGCCAGNGAAACTGCNGCCATGATCGAAGCCGAAGGNCANACGGTCTTTGCCATTCAGGCAGATGTACGACGCGAGCCAGATATNCAGGCTATGGTGAAACAGGTTATCGACCAATGGCATCANGTCGATATATTGCACAACAATGTNGGNGTCAGTATCGCCGGGCAGGACGCGCGTATTGANGATATNACGCCAGACTCATTTAATTTNCTGGTTGAAATCAATCTTCTTGGCATGGTGCTCACATCCAAGCACGTTCTTCCGTATATGCGTAGTGCNGGTTGCGGGGTAATCATTAACATCGCATCCATGGCAGCCATTAAGCCTTACCCTTTGGTNGGTTATAAAACGACTAAAGCGGGTGTTATCGCNCTGACAGAACAGTTAGCCACCACCAACGCGCGTTACGGAATTCGTGCAAATGTGATTCTGCCTGGATTGATGAATACACCAATGGCAATCGANCCAAGAGTTTCCGCAGATAAGTCCCGTCAAGNCGTTATCGCTGAGCGNGACCAGCAGGTACCACTGGGNCGAAAGATGGGAAGTGCCTGGGATANTGCTCANGCTGCCTGTTTTCTGGCATCTGATAAGGCGGGTTACATTACGGGCATCACGCTGCCAGTGGATGGTGGCCTATCGGTCTTNTGATTCCGCGTGTTCAGGGCCNATGGCTTCNAACACCCACACCCGACCGGTTCGTTTATTGAGTGAGCGGCTTTGTTGCCG
Organism: Gammaproteobacteria bacterium; assembly: GCA_002697205.1. Classification (GTDB taxonomy): domain Bacteria; phylum Pseudomonadota; class Gammaproteobacteria; order Pseudomonadales; family Azotimanducaceae; genus UBA9926. Next base: position 16,311 of record NZUN01000026.1, on the reverse strand, counting down.
TTGCGAGCGAGTTTCATTNAAATTCTCAATAAGNCTGGCGGCATCACTGCTGTCTCCTTCATATAACGCAAGATAAGGCAGGGGACAGNCTTCCCCNGCNTGATNAACCAGTTTATATCGCTGTGCAGTTTTGAGTACCGTGGAACTCAGCACTTCCTTTAAATGAAGGTTTTCGTAATAGTCGTTGAACTCGTCTTCATTGCCTTCTGTGGGTTCTGTCAGTACTAGCATAATCTGTTTAGTCATAATTCNTTATCGCGTCTACTACNTTCTTCAGCACTATAGCATTNAGACATAAAAGGAGATAGCAGGTGGGCANAGGAAGACTTAANNAGAGCGAGGNCTGTGCTAACTATTTAGCTTAAGATGCATCTTAGCTNAAGGTGCATCGCGTGGAGCCAGATTAATTCCGGTTAGTNTCACGAGCGCTGGCGATGGCTTGTTCCGCCATGCGGCGTTCCGTGCCATCTAGTCTNGCCTGCAGNCCNCGATTCATCTCANCCAGGATTCTCTGGGCNTATTTGTTTTTCTGGATTTTCTGCCAATAGNCNGCNACCCGGGNGCCAGGCTGNATNGGANTGTCAATGCCGAGCCTTGGAATTGTNCTGGTGCACATCCACAGNGCNGGGGTCAGCGAACANTCAGCCCTNGTAAGCAGCTGACCTACAGCAAAATCGCCCTTTCCGATATGTTGTTCTAACGCNCCNATGCCTCGTTGAACCTGGCCAAGAAGAAGNTCNAGAACGGCTTCNACACGGGTCTCCTTGTTTAGNTGGCTAAGAGACAGNAAGATGTTATTCATCAGATAAGTGTCAGCAATTNTAGAAATCACTCTTGCATCGGCGCGNAGCTTTGGCGTNNCACCCAGNAATGCNNTATCAGGATAAAGCTCATCGAGATATTCCGCGATTACCTCACTTTCCGGGATCAGACCCTGCTCGGTTTCAAGAACCGGAATACGTCCGATGGGNGATACTTCTGACATTTTTCCCATCATGAACTGCACAGGAAGATCAAATTTAATGTCATCCTCAATGCCCATCGCATAGATCTGCATACGAACCTTGGCGGAGTAGGGGCTGAGGTCACCGGTATATAGTTTCATNGTTNTCCTTGTTTGCTTNTCTNTTNNAGATCATCGGTAATTAGTTGTTGCAGTAACGTANNTCATTTCGGGCAGANAGCTTCAGTAACACCCTTTATNATGCCAGAGGCGGNNGTCAGGCTGACGCTTGCCATTATAGTCCCGTACTACTGAGTGCNCACTAAGTCTTAAACGTGTCTACGCCATCAGTAAAATCATANTTGAAGGTGGGGTTACCCGTGATCGATCCGTCCAGGTGCACNATATGAGTCGAAGGGCTCGCCCAGTCGATGAAATCGCTCACCAGNAGATCGCCAATTCGNTCAGAGTTGGGGTTCGCTTCGGCATGATTTTGGAGAAGAATCTCNGTGTCGCCTTCAAATATGCCGACTGTTTCAAATCCTTCTGGGCAATCACTGAACGGCGTGTGAAACGATCCCGCGGCTTCNTACGAGAACATACCCGTTGTGACCCTGCTTTCTTCAGGGTTCTTAGATTCCCGGTAGCCATACCAGCCCTTGACTGTCCAGGCCATGGCTCGACATATATGAAAATGCGACGGGAAATCNGGTGCCCCGGGGTCCATTTTGTAGCCGAACGCGACAGTNTTGNTGGGCTCATGNACAGTCAANACTTTGAAGTAAGAGCCAGGNCCNACTTCCACCCAGTCGAGTTCCTTCNTCTGNACATCCGCTGTTATTTTTTCCATAGCGGCTAAATTTAANCCCATAGNGATCTCTCCTAATTTGTTAACTAGNAATTAAACCNTGTCCGGTAAACGCTACCTTAATCTGCTTACAGGAACAACCGCTCAGCTGCCACTGACGCGGCGACTTCGGTCCTGCCAAAACGCTTCGCGCAAGACTTTTCTCTGAACTTTCCCCACAGGACTCTTCGGTAAGGGATCGGTTTGGAAAAACACCTTCGATGGTTTTTTGTAGGAACCGAGCCTGTTAGCACACAAGGCTATAATCTCCTGAGCACTGACGTCTTCCTCATGAGCCACCACACAGGTCGCCGCAGGCGCCTCGCCCCAATGTTCATCAGGTACTGCGAATACTGCAACTTCCATTATTGCCGGGTGGCTTAAAATGATGTTTTCAAGTTCTGAAGGCCAGATATTAAATCCGCCCGAGATGATCATGTCATCTTTTCGATCAAGCACATATAGATAACCGTTCTTATCAAGCCTGCCAATGTCTCCGGTTAATATGAAGCCGTCGCTTGACGTTCTTTCCACCGTCGCCTGCTCATCTTCCCAGAAACCCAGCATCTGGCCATCACATCTAATGGCAATTTCTCCTTCATCACCCAGCGCCACGCCAATGTTGGGATTCTCCTGATCGCGAATTTCAAGATAAGCAAATGGTAAGACGCGACCGGCAGACCTCAGTGGGTCAGACCCTGGCACTATTGAGAACCACTCCTTGGGGCCCATCATGCAAACCGGTACTGCTTCAGTCTGACCGTAGCCTTGATATAGAACTTCACCAAACACCTCACGTCCAAGTAGCGCGGTTTCATCGGCGATGGGAGCACCGCCAATCTGGATGACTTTCAGCGCAGAGAAATCAAGGGTACGAGCCAGCGGATGATGAACCAGGGCATTGAGCATAGTCGGCACCAGGAACAGGTAACCCACCTTTGATTCTGAAATGACTCTGAGGGTGTTTTCTGTATCAAAATGGTCCAGGAGAAGGTTAGCCCCGCCCGATAACCAGGTCGGTGTAAACAGGTAACCACTGCCGTGTGAAATCGGGCCGGCGTGCAGGCAGACATCGCCAGCCTCCATCGGCGGGAAATTGTAAAACCAATCGCGACCTGCAGCCAGCCATGACCGATGACTATAACCAACCCCTTTTGGCTTGCCGGTAGTGCCGCCGGTGTGCCGGATGATAAACCAGTCGTCCGGATTGATGTCTAAGTCGGGATCCTCATCGGAAAAACCTAGCAACCAGTTTTCATAATCATGCTCACGGACAATGATATGTTCTAATGCCGCAAGCTGGTCTGTCAGACCAGTCAGTTCAGTTTCATAGGTTTTAGCGACGATCACTGCGCGGCAACCAGTATGACTGAGCATGTGGGCATGGCTCTCGATAGAATTTCTCGCATACAGCGGAACACGGACGAGTCCTGCTATTGCTGTCCCCAGGAAAAAATCCTGAGCTTCAATGGAATTATCTTCGAGCACACCCACTCGATCACCCGGTCTAAGGCCTAGAGACATTAGCGCGTTTGCCATACGGATACCCCGAGACCATGCTTCGGCAAAAGTCAGCGAGGTTTTTTTGTAAATTATCGCTGTGCGATGCGCGTTATAGTGTGCTGCCTGTCGCATGAGGCCTGTGACGCTAAGTGCCTTGATTGCTGCTGCCATGCTACTTGCCCTGAATGATTGTCATCAGGGCTCATTAAGCGTTCATTTGTTCAGTAATACAAGATTTGCCGGTGCTTTCGACGGCCGGTTTTCGGCCTGTTCCAAACTGCGCCCTTATTGATAGTGTTAATCTTATATCATGGGTAGTTGCAGGTAATGGCCGGTAATAGAGCAAGCCATGCTGACAGGTTTATGTTGAGATGAGTTTGAGCCTGGATGCGATGCGCAGTGCTCTGCTGATGAAGGTGGCGATCACGCCGGGTTGATGATGTTCCGGGCGTAGATGTAACCAGCTCACCATAACCAGTGCTCTGATCAGAATGAAATAAGGTAGTAGCGCAAGGTCATCATCAGAAAGGTTTCTGATTTGTCGATAATGCCGGATTAGCGTGTTTTTCTGGGTCTCGTAGTCATTACTCTCGGCGTGGTTGAAAAGGGCAACGGCGATATCATACTGATGCCAGCCGAAACCAGCATCATCGAAGTCTATTAACAGAAAATCATTATTGGATACCATAACGTTACCCTCATGCATATCAGCATGGATCATGCTGTAGGTGTTTGCTGGCTGCCCATATGCCGTGAGCAGGGCGATAAGTTGGTCCCTTATGATGAGGAACTTGGTTTTTTCGCTCTCGGTTAAGTCCGGGACTTCCCAGAACCTGCCCCAGAAGGGATTGCAACCAAAGAATCCTTCGATATTGAATTCATGCCTTTCAAAATCTGCTGGCGGCTGCCACTGGGTTGCCTGATTATGCATCCTGGCGCAGGTTTGACCCAGGTAGGCCAAGGGATTGACTGGCGCTTGGTGATGTTTTGGGATCTCGTTCAAGGGGCGGCCATCAAACCAGTCGATCAGGCCAGCGTAGCGAATAGTATCACCGCAGTCGACAGCCACGAAATAGTCGCCCTGGTGNGACCTCAGGCTANGGGGNACNNTTAGNCCNGTTTTNNGTAAAGCCTCAATCCAGATCTGTTCTGAAATGAGTTCTTCTAGTGAATGATAACCCGGTCTATGCAGTCGTAAGGCGTAGGCCAGCCCGTCGGTNGAGATCACTTTATAAACAATGTTTTCTGNTTGNGAGACGGCNTCGATANGCGCNGGCTCGAGATGCCAGTGTTTTAAGCTGTCTTTCGCNGCTTCCAGCAGNAAAGCNGGANCGGNCATTATTTTTCGATCTCGGTTAACATTTCNGCGAAGGCATTGAGGAACAGGTCAGCATGTTCCATTTTGAAAACCAGTGGTGGTCGTATCTTNACAACGTTTCCCAGAGCGCCTGCATTGCTGATCAGNAATCCTTTCTGCTTCATTCTGTTGGCAACGTCAAAGGCGCCTTTNCGGTCTGCTATTTTGAGTCTTCTGTCGCTTACCCATTCAANGCCGATGAATAACCCACAACCCCTGACCTCGGCCATGGCCTCGCAGTCTGTTTGCATTTTTTCTAGTTCAGTATGCAGGTATTGACCCACTCTGGNGGCACCCTCGAGAATATTATCAGCTTCTAAAACGTCCAANACGGCCATGCCTACAGCGGCTTGNAGTGGGCTGGANGCAAAGGTATTGAAGTAGCCGGTTTTTTCTCTAAAGGCGGCGATCAGGTCGCTGTTTGCGGCNACAGCAGACAGGGGTAACCCGTTGCCCATGGGTTTGCCCATAATGGCGATATCCGGTTTGAAACCACTACTTTGATAACCCCACCAGTGACCAGAGCGACAGTATCCTGCCTGGACCTCGTCTGCGATGAACAGCCCCCCGGCAGCGCGTACCAACGCTGCTGCCTTAGGCATGAACCCNGCAGGTATATCAGGTAAGCCTTCGTTTGCCAGAATAGAGCAGACAATCATGCCGGCAAGGGGAATATCCTGTTTGGCGAAGTCATCAATGGCCTCCTGGACTTTTTTGAGATATAGATTGCAGAGTTCATCTTCGTTCGCGCCGTCAGCCAGGGGACGATAGGTTTGGGGGAATGGGATGCTTCTGAAATTGGGATCCGTCACAGGTCGNGCAGACATCTTGCCAATTTCTGTGCTATTGCCGTGGTAGGTTGCATCAGTACAGATAATGCCCTGCCCGCCGGTCGAATGTCGGGCTGTCATCAGCGCNACTTCTACGGCCTCTGTGCCAGAACAGGCGAAAACGATACTGTTCAGAGCTTCTGCATGATGGCTCAGCAATCGTTGGCCGAATGCAACAATGCCTTCATGCAGGTATCGGCTGTGCACATTGAGCTCGGCCATCTGATTCTGCATGGCTGCTANCACTGCCGGATTTCCGTGACCGACGCAAGGCACATTATTGTACATGTCGATATATTCTCGATCATNCTGGTCATAGAGCAGAACGCCCTGGCCACGCACTATCTGAATGGGTTCGCGATAAAANAGNNGGGCCTTACCGAGGATTTGTTGCCGCTGCGCTAACAGTTCGATATTAGACATTGATTGCTCCCTTCTTCGATAGTGGTNTTATTGGCNANACGGGNTGATGACANAATTGAGCAGGTCATAGATTTTGCTGGTGTAAANTTAAAGNGCTGGCCCAGATCAGGTTTGACTNCACGATATCGTACTCTGCTGCTGTTCAGTAGTATAAGGCGGTAACCGNGTATCAGGGAANCTAAGACNGNCAGTGCTGAAAACGATGTTCAGACNCATCATCAGGGTATCAAATTAAGTCGCTTTTTTGTAACCAGTCATTGTTAAAACTATTCAGCTGATGGTGGTTTAACCAGCTAAGAACACTGTCCCGCTCTGATATTGTTAGCTGATTGTTTATTCTCGATTCAAGCATCTGTCGTGACTTCTCTATGTAGGGACGGCACAGGTAGCTGACCTGCTCTGCGTAAATTTCCGCATGAAAGGCTTTCGCACCGACCCGCAGCGCTGCTTTATTGCCCAGGGCATAAGGCTGGTAAGTCTGAGCCATTTCCTCAAGGATAAACTGACCGAAAAGCGTCGGGCTATCGAAATCACACAGGTCTCCCTGTCCGCTCCAGTTATCGGCTGATGCCTCAGCCCAGGCAACAACCCGAGGATAGTTTGCNACTATGATTTTGGGGTCTGGNTCCATATTGGTATGGGCTCTGAGGCCGCCTAGGACCACGCAGTCCAGAGCGGTAGGCCTTCCGCCCAGCAAATAGGGGCTTAGGGTGAGCTGTTTTTCCATGGTTTCCAGAATGCGCACGTACTCATCTTCGGCAGCTTGTCTTTGCCGTTGAGAATCCGTACCCGTCGCACGACAGGCCTTTGGACCCCATGTCAGGACTCTGGCAGCAGCTTCGGGATTGCCTGCNGCCATACGATTGGCCGCAAATTCAGCGCTGTTGGGATAATGCCAGCGATAGTGAACCATGGTTCTGGCTATCCATTCGTCGAAATATTCTTCCAGCAGATGAACCAGTACACCTAACTTGCCTTNCGGAAACATGNNTCGATCAGGGAAGCGATTATCGAGCAGGGTCATAATTGGCGTCGTGTCTGCAATCAGCCAGTTTTCCGGGGTTTGTAGAACAGGGACCTGGTGAGTTCCAGAGCGCATCTCAAGCAATTCTCGATTGTCATTGGTTTTGGCTCTGAATTCAAAATCAGCACCGTAGAATATAAGCGCGGCTTCCAGCTTCCTTGTAAAGTAGCTCAACTCACCGCCATAGAGGATGTAATTTTCAGACATANGTATTCCGCNGGTTATTCATCACCTTCCAGGCCTCTGGGTAAAGGATTGGTTGCTGTCGTGATGTTATGGGCTCGATTGAGTATGTCTTCATTGAATTCATCATGGGTTTGGATATACAGGGTTTCCTCACGAATGCCCTTAAAAACAATGTCAGCCACTTGCGAGGTCGGCATGCCCTGCTGCAAAAATGCAGCAAACTGAGCACGGGCACTTTCCTGGTCCGCACTCGGTGGCGCTTCTGGTTCTTGATTAACCAGGTCTGCTGGCCTGTTTCTACCACTGGTCATGATATTGGTATTGATGATGCCTGGGCACAGTACGGAACAACCAATGGCTAAATTCTGTTGATTCAGGTCGCGGAACAAAATCTCCGTTAAGGCAACAACACCATGCTTGGTCACGGCATANGAAGCATTGGTAACGCCATCAAGCAGGCCAGCGACCGANGCCGTATTGACGATGTGGCAATGGTCGCCCTGGCTGATCATCTGCGGAACAAAAACTCTGAGGCCGTGGATGACACTCCACAGATTGACACCCATTACCCACTCCCAGTCTTTGCTGGTTGCCTGCCATGAATTCCCGCCGCCGCCGACGCCAGCATTGTTAAAAAGCAGGTGCACCTCACCGAATTGATCAATCGTTTTCTGGCATAGCGCTTCGATCTGTTCCAGGATGGCAACGTTAGTGGGTACCGTCAGAATTGAATTGTGTCCTTGGCTGCGCAAATGTTCTGCAGCATCGATAAGCACCTGCTCTTCGATATCCGCCATAACCACNTGCATACCTTCATTGAGACACTTTTCGGTCAAGGCCCGGCCAATACCGCTTGCCGCTCCTGTTATAACGGCTACTTTACCGGCAAATTCCTTCATCATAATTCCTCTTAGTANTACGCAGCCTTGTCTGGAAAGNGCGCTTGTTATGCTAATAAATGGTTTGGTTGATTCGCCTAAATGATTTGATTTACTCGCGCAGGGTTACCGGAAGATCCCTTATGCCATGGATGAAATTGGAAGCAAGTAATATGGGTTCACTGGTGACTTCAATTTTTCCGAAGCGCTTGAGAATCTCTTCCCATATCACNCTTAGCTGCATTTCTGCCAATCGGTTACCCACNCAGCGNTGNACNCCATAGCCGAAGGCTGTGTGCTGACGTGGATTGTGTCTNTCAATAATGAATTCACTGGCATTATCGATAATATCTTCATCACGATTCCCGGAGATATACCACATACAGACCCGNTCATCCTTTTTGATCAGTTTACCGCCTAGNTCTANGTCCTGAGTCGCTGTTCTTGCCATGTGAGCAACCGGTGTCTGCCAGCGGATAATTTCCGGGACCATTTTTGGAATCAGAGCGGGGTTCTGCATNAGCTTTTGGTATTCTGCNGGGTTTTGNTTGAGTGCCAGAACACCGCCGGATATTGAATTGCGGGTTGTGTCGTTGCCGCCCACAATGAGCAGCATCACATTACCCAGCAATTCCATGGGTTCCATGTTATTGGTTGACTCATCATGAGCCAGCATTGAAATNAGATCGAATTTTGGNGGNTCTTTTTTCCTCTGCTCGTACAATGCCTGGAAATAAGCCAGGCANTCAAATAAGGTTTGGAAACCTTCNTCTACTGACTCAAAAAANTCCGGATCAGCCAGATTCTGAATCGTATCCGACCATTCAATCAGCTTCAGTCGNTCTTCCTGGGGGACATCGAAAAGCGTTGCCAGCATTTGTGCGGTGAGTTCAACAGAGACCTTTTTGACCCAGTTAAATTCCTCGTTCCGGGGCAGGTTGTCCAGGATCTCTNCTGCCCTGGACCTGATCAAAGGTTCCAGGTCTGCCAGTTGTCTGGGAATAAACATGGGTGTGACGACTTTGCGCTGGGCATCGTGTTTGGGAGGATCTTCCTGAATGAACATAGGCAGCGCATATTGCTCATCCCGAGCAATACCNCCCAGGGCGATTCCGCCTTTTTGTTGCTGGGAAGAAAATAATTCATGGTGGGAGTCTATGTACATGATGTCCTGGTATTTGCTCACAGACCAATACGGACCCATCATGGAGTTTTCGTGAAAGTGAACCGGATCTTCATTACGCAGGCGTTCAAAGTGAGGCCATAAGGTGTCGTTTGCAAATAATGCCGGATGAGAAGGGTCCAGCTCATNGAGTTCCAGATCGTAGGCATCCATGAAAGGATCAATGGCAAAGATTTCGGCGATTTTTTTATTGGAGATTGAACGATCTCCCGCCCTCATTTTTGACAACAGGTCTTTACGCTCTGCGTCACTGCTACTCACGTATTGTTGACTCATTTTCTCTCCGAATAGACTAATATTTCAATAAATGGNCTAAATACTATACTCTTGTCATCTGGAGCTNGGTAGTTATCAGAACGCAATTATAGTTAGGNTGAGAGTAATTTTCACGTCCCCNNTGCGCATTGGTTTCTGGGATTGTCTGAAAGAATGCTATTATAGAAATCCTCTTTGCTGCGCATTTTTACTGTTCAGTTTCGCTGATNATGGTTTGGTCTGTACNCGAGTTTTGATGCTGGCAGGCTTGATAAAGGGAGTTGACGGTGGCTTCATTATTCAACCCGGGATGTACCAGTTGGAAAGCGCGTCGGGTCGGTTTATATTAACTGCATAATCTCAGGCACTTATAGCGCAGTCCTAACAAGCAGGAGGTTCACATGACAGATTCAGTTGCCGAGGTCTTATCTCAGGCTGAAGGTTGTCCACTGCATCAACTCAACCCCATGCACCCGGAATTATTAAAACGGCCCTGGGGTATGAATCGCAGGTTGCGCCATGAAGCGCCGGTTTTTCAGGACCCTGCCAGTGGTATTTTCTTTGTATCCAGGTATGAAGATGTGGTCAGGATGGCAATGGATCATAGTACCTTTTCCAGTAAAATGCTTAGCTCGACCCGGGCCCTGAGTTCTACCATTGATTCTGAAATCCTGGAGATCATGGAACAGGGCTATCCGCAGGTTGCGACGATGCTGACGCAGGATCCGCCCCTGCAAAGACGCTACCGCAAGTTTGTTGATGGCGCCTTCTCGCCGGCTAATCTGAAGGCCCTGGAGCCCTTTATAGAAAGGACCTCAAACGAGTTAATTGATAAGTTCATTGATAGTGGCAGGGGGGAATTTCTTTTAGCATTCGGGGTGCAGTTACCTTTGCGAGTTATCGTTTCCCAACTGGGCGTGCCCATGTCTGATATCGCACTTTGTCGGAAGTGGACGGAAGCTTTTATTGGTAACCTGAGTCAGCAGTTGGACCGGGGTGGGCTGATACAGGCGGCTAAAGACATGCTTGAATTTCAACATTATTTTGCGGCAAGAATAGAAGAGCGGCGTCTTGAGCCTCAGCAAGATATATTGTCTAAAATCGTTAACGCCAGTATTGATGGCGAAAAGCAGCTGTCTATAGCCGAGTCGTTATCGATGATTTCCCAGATTCTGGTCGCTGGTAATGAAACCACCTCGGCGTCGCTTAGTGAAGGCATCTGGTTATTGATTGAAAACCCAGATCAATATGAGTTGCTCCGTGAAAATCCTTCTACGGAGATGATATCGCGCTTTGTGGAAGAGGTGCTGCGTATCTCCAGCCCGTCTTCGAATATGTTCAGGAGGGCGGATAAAGAGGTCGTGATGCAAGGTATTACAGTGCCTAAGGACGCTATTTTATTTGCTCGTTTTGCATCTGCAAACCAGGATGAAGAACAGTTTCCAGAACCTGAAAGTTTTAACCTGATGCGGGATAACCTGAAGGACCAGGTGGCGTTTGGTAAAGGTGTGCATCACTGTCTGGGAGCGGCTCTCAGTCGGCGTGAAATGAATATTGGTTTTAGGGTTATTCTGGAAAGACTGGAAAATTTCAGGTTGGCTGAAGACGCCAGCCCACCCTCATTCTCGGCCAATGTGTTGTTGCATGGTCTTTCTGGGCTCGATCTTGCTTTTGATAAGGTCAGATAGGGGTTGAAGTATTGGTATTATAGTATTGGTATTAGAGGATTGGTATTAAAAGAGCCGCAGAGATGCCTGTGAGTCGATTAGCGTTGGCGGCTTGACCCAGTTGAATAACTAAACTCATTATTGAAAGGTGTTCTATGACCGACATTCTCGATCGTTTTCGATTAGATGGCCAGGTTGCAGTGGTGACCGGTGCTGGAAGAGGCATAGGCGAGGGTATTGCGCTCGGCCTGGCTCAGGCTGGGGCGGATGTGGTGCTGGCAGCGCGGCGCACACAGGAGATCGAAGACGTCGCAGAAAAGGTTCGGGCGTTGGGTCGCAAAGCGCTTGCGGTGACCACAGATGTGATGCAATTGGATCAGGTGCAGAGCCTTGCACAGACCGCTCTGGATAGCTTTGGGCGATTGGATTGCTGGGTCAGTAATGCTGGTGGCGCTGATGACAGGGTACCAAGGACGTTGCTGGAAATGCCTGAGCGGCAATGGGATTTTCAGCTCAATCTGAATTTAAAAGCAGTCTGGTCCGGTGCCCAGGCAGCAGCCATGATCATGAAAAAGAATGGTGGTGGCACCATTATAAATATCAGTTCAGCCGCCTCAGGAAAAGCGTCACCATTTAATGGTCCCTACGCGGTAGCTAAGACAGGTGTCGATAATCTGACCCAGACACTTTCATCAGAACTAGCGCGTTACAATATCAGGGTCAATGGTGTTTCACCCGGGCCAATTCCAACTGAAGTGTTCCTGGAGTTTCTCAAACTCGAGGAAAAAGATATACCAACGCTGGGTAAAAANTTTGGAATTCCATTAGGCAGGGTTGGCGATCCAGACGATATCTCGCCAGCCGTTGTATTTCTGGCTTCTTCCGCGTCAAGTTGGATGACAGGAGAAACTATTGTCATTAAGGGCGGTCACGCCTAAGCACTGCTTTTCGGATTTTTGCTGGCAGACATATNGTTCGCGGTTTTCGAAGGAAAAAATATTGTCCTGGATTAATGTCACAACATTTGGAGACCTGCTGGTACGTGCTGTCGACCAGTGGGGAGACAATGAAGCCCTGATATTCCCAGACCAGCGCCTGACTTATACAGAGTTGCTTGCTGCAGCTTCGGTTAAAGCCAGGAGTCTGCTTGGGCTGGGNATTGGCCCAGGAGATCACGTGGGTTTGCTGATGGCAAACTGCCTTGAATATGTTGAGTGTTTGTTTGCTGCGCAGCTAATTGGAGCGGTTGTTGTNCCNGTAAATGCNCGCTTTAAGGCACCAGAGCTTGCTTATGTGGTGGAAAACGCGGATCTGGATATCTTGATAAGCCATGATCTCATTTCAGAATATGCCAATTTTGGTGACTTGCTGGACGAGGCGTTTGCGCAGGCTCGGCCTGCCTGTTTGAAACACCTTGTCATGCTGGGTANANANCGNCCNGGNTTTNTNTCNGAACAGGAATTCGATGAANTTTCNTTNTCNNTCAGCNCTGATGCTGTTGATCACTATCGCGGCCAGGTGAGNTTAAGAGATACGGCGATAATGATGTACACNTCGGGCACGACGGCTCACCCCAAGGGNTGCCCGCTNAGCCACGAAATGCTGGTGCGCAACGGNATGAANATGAANCANTCNCGATACTTTTTANTCGAGACTGATCGATTCTGGGCCCCTCTNCCGCTGTTTCATATGGCCNCTATTNTACCCTTGCTGTGCTGNATGGACGCNGGTGCNGCTATGCTGTCCATGACCTATGTTGANGCCGGCCAAGCTCTGCAGATGATGGAGCAGGAACGGGTCACCATAGCCTTNCCNTCNTTCCCGACNGTGACCATGTCATTGATNCAGCATGCGGATTTTGCANNCCGTGATTTNTCCAGNTTAAGANGAATCAATAATGTGGCTCCGCCTGACCTGCTTCGTCANTTCCAGGATGCTTTTCCNCAGGCNGTNCANACGGGGGCNTACGGTTTAACGGAGGCAGGNGGGGTGATCGCTTTTAACCATCCAGAAGAATCCCTTGAATCCAGATTGACCACCTGTGGTAAACCCATGCCAGGCNTGCAGGCCAGGATNGTTGATCCTGATACAGGCGNAGANTTAGGNCGCGGCNTGAAAGGCGAAATACTGNTNAAGGGTTACGCGGTTTTTNAGGGTTANTANAAGTCCCCAGAAAAGAATGCGGCGGCGTTTGTTGATGGCTGGTTCAAGACGGGTGATCTGTGTGCGATTGATGCGTCTGGTTCGATCGAGTTTCATGGCCGAATCAAGGACATGTTAAAGGTAGGNGGNGAAAANGTNGCNGCTATTGAAATAGAATCTGTGTTGGCCTCGAATCCNGCCGTGGCNATGGCGCAGGTNATTGGCGTTGCCGATGATAGATTATTTGAGGTGGCCTGCGCNTATGTGGAACTTTTGCCTGGGGCTGCGATCGACGAAGCCGATTTGATCGAATTCTGCCGTGATAAAGTTGCCAGTTATAAAGTTCCCAGGTACATCCGGTTTGTTAGCCAGTGGCCTATGTCGGCNACAAAGGTCCAGAAATTCGTCCTTCGCGACTGGTTTNTGGGTGAAACCAGNTAATTCGCCGTTCAGCGGCGCATCCGGTGGCTATTTTTTGCAGCTATCATGGGATTTTGAATAGGGCNTAAATATAAGCTGCNCCTAAANCCAGGCATTAAAGTTATCCAAGGTGATCTNGNNGCCCTGCGAGTGNCAGTTGGACTAAGCTCATCAGCTCCACAAGCGGGACTCCAGGTTGTAGGGTTNGCNGGTTCTGATTCGGATTGCTCCGGAGAATCAGTCTGGTATTGTAGTTGGTGTGGCGCGGGAAATGGGTTGTTAACAACTGATTATCATCGTTGTGCCAATTAATTTCTATCCGGAGGNGCATTATGTCATCTTATCAGCAGGAGCTTGCCAGGGTAGTAGCCGTTCAGAATATCGAATATCTACGTAGAGCGTATGCCAAAGCAACTGATCTNATTGGACTCGCAGACCAGGAATCTGTACAGGCCGGCCGGCAGATTTATCATAGAATTTTCTCTGCTGACACTGAGTTTACGATATCAGGCGAGGGNACNGATGCGATTCAAGCCAGCGGCCCTGATGGCTGGGTCGATGTGGTAGCTGAAGCGCTGGCGCCGCTGGGGCCAACACAGCACCTGATAGGAACGCAACTGGTTGAAATACAGTCTCTGGATCTGGATGCTAATGGATCGCCACATTCAGGCCAGGCTCANATGGAGAGTTACGTNCAGGCCTGGCATGAGATGACNGATGANAAAGTCTGGTTGTTTTTAGGAACNTATCTGGATNANGTCTGCTTTTACCCTGATGTGGGCTGGCAGATAACTAACATGGAACTGCGACGAGTAACCGGAGAAATCAGACCCATTGGTGAGTCCGTTGCTGTAGCGGTCAAGGCCTAGGCNTTGAGTGTAAAACGCTTGNGGTGTGACNGATGACCACTAATCAGGTGCTTACCCAGGACCAGGTGAACCAGTATCATCATCTNGGTTTTGTGGTCGTGCAGGGGTTGCTNGCTGATACTCTGCTGAAAGGNGCCCAGGATAATATGACAGCAGACCATCCGAGTGCCGAGCNCTATTTTGCTGACCCTGATNAGTTTCCGNTGTANAGCAGGACACAGTTTTCACTGAAACGATTTCCGTTTAACGCNCNCGAAGTCAACCGNCTGCTGATTGCTGAGTCCATTCTGGCNGCTGCAAAGCAACTGCTCGGTAGTCAGNATATCAGGCTGAATAAAGGNGAATTCTGGGCCAAGTATGCGGGAGCNANTGATTACGATCAGGCATTTCACCGAGATTTTGGTAATCACACACTGNTCGTGCCCAGGCAGGACCAGCATTANAANGAATTGTCAATTTTCATCTATCTGTCCGATGTGGATGAACAGTCGGGCCCCACAGCTGTATTNCCACGGTCATTAACTGATTCGATTGCTTTCGGNGAGACGCGCCTACCTGACANTCTTTCNTTTGAGGCAGNAGATGAAGAATNCCTGGCGATTGGACCGGCNGGATCGGTTTTATTTTATTCCTACGATGTTTTTCACAGAGGAACCCAGCTTACCGGTGTTGGCAAGGCGCGCATGGCTGTNCTNGGNGATTATCGATGTTCTGAGGCGACNTGGATCAGCCGNCAGGGCTGGCCTGAGGCGGGACTGCAGCAGGCAATGATTGAGTTTCTGGTTTCTGCAACACCGCAGCAGCGNGCTTTGTTTGATATNCCGTTGCCCGGNCATCCCTATTGGAATGAGCAAACCNTGAANGANATGGGCATTCGTTATAAGGCNATGGATCTTGAGCCTTATCGANAAAGGCTNGAATCAACTGAGGCCGTTTTTATGNGGTCAGTTGAAGATTAGANCCAACCTAGCGGGATCAGCGCTGTCTGGTGGCCNTTNNGNGCACTCATCGGGGCAGGCTGGAAAACAGGGCTNTGGCAAGCTTGTCNCCTCTATCATCGCCTAANAGGCCNTCGGCCATTTTGTTCATAACATAGGAAAAGCTGAGCTCATTATCTTGATCGATGATGGCTCGAGANCCACCCCAGCCGCCCCAGAAGCAAAGATTTCGCCGGCCATCTGCTACTGGATTAAGNCCAAAGCCCAGGCCAAAAGCCATTGGCGCGCCAAGCACCAGNTCCATACCCTCTATTCTCGGTTGCATGATGCTTCGACAGGTTTCTGGTGAGAGTATCTGNTGGCCATNACTCATACCATTATTGGCNAGCAGGGTATGNATTTTAGCCACGGANCTAGCATTGCCATGACCATTGGCGGCCGGTATTTCTGCTCGNCNCCAGGCTGCTGAGCGACTATCAAGGGCTGAGACGGGGGGGTTCCTGAATGTTCGTGCTGCAATTGAGTCCGCTGTATCCTGGCCGCCGATAACGTTAGAGTTGGGAGGGGGCAGCAGGTCACCAATACGTGAGAATTCGGCATCGGGAACGCCAATAAAGAAATCGGCGTCCAGCGGTCTGGCGACGTGCTCTGCAAAAAAACGGCCCAGCGATAGGCCGGTTATTTTTCTGATCAGTTCGCCGATGAGATAACCTTGCGTTATTGCGTGATAGCCTGAAGCTGAGCCGGGTTCCCACCAGGGGGCTTGTCTTGCTAGCGATTGAGTAATCTTGTCCCAGTCATATAAATCTTCGCTTGTCATGACCTCTTCCATGCCGGAAAGACCGG
>NZUN01000025.1 GCA_002697205.1 Gammaproteobacteria bacterium | reverse complement strand
CAGTCCGATCAGAGCGATCTTTATCCACGGTCGCGACCTGCCGGCTTGCCTGGGAGCTTCTGCTGATTCTGTCATTATTAGTGTATCACCCCTTGCACTGAGCCCCAGGAGCTATGCTTGCCTCCACCAGGCCACACCTTGTTCATCTTCTTCTACAACCAGGAGTCTTCTGCCCTGAGCACAGTGAAGGTGCGCGATCGCCTCGCCTGTAGCGGGGAAATAACTCATATCTGTAATCTCACTCTTAAACAGAGCGCCAAAAACGTCCACTGCTCGCTTAGGTTCGACGCAGAGATCATAAAGCCTTTCGATCGCCACTTCATGCCAGTCGATCAAGGCGGTGAGTCTTTCATGAAGCCCTTCGAATATATCCTGATGAGCTGGCAATACCAACAGATTTGGCGGTAGCAGTTCCCTAAACCTTATACTCGATGCGATCCAGTCTCGAAGCGGGTTAGCCAGCGGCTCGGACGGTTGGACACTGACATTAGGCGTTATCCTTGGAAGAATCTGATCACCAGCCAGAATAATTTTCAGTTCTGGACAGTAAAGGCACACATGTTCTGGCGCGTGGCCATGACCGATCACTGCTCGCCATTCCTTGCCGTTTATATCAATATATTCTCCATCCTGAATTCTTCTGTAACCCGCTGGTAAAGGCGAAATACTGGCACCGAACTGACCAAACCTCTGCCGATAACGAGTCAACCTCGAATCATCAAAGCCAGCTCGTCTGTAGAAACGAATGGCATCTTCAGGAACATCTGTTGGCCGGTCAGCCGCCATCACTTTACACATATAGAAGTCGCTTCTGCTCATCCACAGGGGACAATCAAATTTAGACGCTATCCAGCCTGCATTGCCCGTATGATCTGTATGCAGGTGAGTTGCTATCACCCGTGTTATAGGCTTTCCGTCTAGATATTTATCGAAAATTGCGTTCCAGCACGCCTTTGCCTGATCGGTATGCAAACCAGTATCAACTATCGTCCAACCATCATAATCCTGAAGTAACCAGACATTAATATGATTTAACCGTCCCCACAGCGGCAACCTTGCCCAGAAAACACCGTCAGCAACTCTGGTGATCTCGCCCTCAGCGGGGCACTGGTCAACAAAACGATAAACCAGAGGGTCATACCCTCTTTTCGACTTCACACGACTACTATTTTTACTCACTTCATTCACCATCTCTNCCAAGGTCCTTTGAGGCTTGCTCATCTTTACATTAAGACATTAAGNTTCTCTACCACCCATTCGTTACATTCTTAGAAAATCANCTCTACGATCCCACTACNCGATCCCATTACCCGACCCCATTGAAGATCACTTGAGCNCTAGNTCACTCNGCCTTTGGGTAANTGAGATCAACANCTTCTGNTACGCNGGTNAACTACCATNAACNACCCTCATGCTCTGCATAGATTAGCGCNACAACGAATGTAACCGGTGATAACCANANGTCATCATCGAGGCGCTCATNGANGACCAAAACTCATTATTAAAAACTCATTATTAAAAGNACTAATCGTTACCGATGCCGGTANCAAAAATATCNCTNCCTACGGCCCTAGTAAAAAGCCCTAATAAAAGGGTGAATAGNCGCNTACGGCTGTATTAAAAGAACGAATAGNCATCCAAGACTATATCAATAGAGCNAATCGTCACCTANGACTGTATGANTGTATCNATGTNACTAATAGTTAGCTATTACCGTACGCACCCNGTANTAAACANATTANCTTTTAAAGGTGCCAGATTTTATAATAAACAAATATTATAATCACCAACTTCTATGCGCATGCTACTTCATCATAAGGTTAGATAATATCACTATTGGCACCCNCTCCCCCTCTGCGGNCCCTGTTTTTTTCCTTTCNCCATGCTCAAAGAGCCTTGCTTACCTGCCTGGTTATTGTTGGCATGGGATTCTCTGTATTATTCCCTCTGCTGGCGCCAATCGGCCGAGAAATGGCGTTATCTGAATTTCAGATTACCAGCATTATAGGCTGTTCTGCGCTAACGGTGTTTCTNGCATCGCCNTTNTGGGGAAGAGTCAGCGACCGCTGGGGCCGAAAACGAGTACTCCTCATAGGGTTATTCGGCTTCTCTGCAGGTACCTTCGTCTTCAACTGGGTACTCAGTCTTGGACTAAATGGTTTATTGACAGGTTCCTCTTTATATATCGCCTTGCTCGNTACCCGGATTCTGCATGCTGCAGTCATGTCAGCGACGATGCCTGCCGCCACCGCCTATATGGCTGATATAACGACAACTGCAACAAGAATCAAAGGAATGGGCGCTACTGGAGCAGCCAACAACCTTGGCGCAATTCTGGGNCCTGCCATCAGTGGCCTAGCCNTATTCTCGTTGTTAATGCCNCTCTGGCTCATGGCTATTATCGCTTTTTTTAATGGCTTGTTTGTCTGGCGCTACCTGCCAGAATCTCCTAACCCGATAAAACCAAAAAGTGAATTGCCTACCCCCATACGCTATAGCGACCCGCGCATCTTGCCCTTTATAGTGGTAGGCGTCTTCATGTTTATGGGTTTTGCTCTGGTTCAGCAGACAATGGGGTTTCGCTTTCAGGATGCCCTAGGATTGTCCGCTANCGAAACGGCNAAAACCCTCGGCATTGCAATGATGTTTTCAGCAGCNGCTTCTCTATTTGCCCAGGGTTTTATCGTTCAACGACTCAATGTACAANCCTTTTTTCTTCTCAAGCTTGCTATACCTCTACTGGTAATCGCCTTCTTGCTCATGGCCATCTTCGAGACCCGAGCCTGGCTAACGATNGCAATGATCATACANGGTTTTGCAATGGGACTGGCAGGCCCAGGCTTTATGGCTGGTGCTTCGCTGGCNGTAAAAAACACCGAGCAAGGCTCGGTGGCCGGTGTGGCAGCATCNTGCGGACCACTTGGATTTACCTTTGGCCCCTTACTCGGTGGGGTACTCTACCAAATAAACCCGATATTACCCTATTCGTGCGCTGCCACNATCTACATTTTCCTGTTTGCATCAATGCAGTGGCTGGGAGCNAAGGTAGACAAAAANNAGACCAAACCAACTGATACGGCCCCAGGCAGNGNTTAACCAAAAGACGACTGGATNCANACCATATAGCGTTTTACCCAGGTGATGATGTATTCTTGTGTTATGAATGACATCTCTCGCGTCGAGACNTATAAAAGCCNGGCCAACCAGACCGAATTAGCGCTTATCCAGATCAATTCCGATCACCAANTGACCTTTACCAANCAACTCTTCGAGCACCTTNTTGACTNGGGGTAAGGCNCGCTTGAAGGCTATTTANTCTCTGAANTGGCCNACCCTGATCANAAAGATCCGGCAGCGCTATTAATGGCNTCAGCAATAAAGCAATTGCNCCAAAGAACGGAAAAACTAAAGCAGTAACCTGGCGACAACCTGGCAACAAANACAAGGGTNTNANAAGTTATTGAAACCTAATAATTCAAAAAAGAAAATCCAATTATGTCTTTTAAAGTTCTGAGTCTTATCGCTACAGCAGTTATCTCAANCTATTACGCNGACACCACTTCAGCCGAGGTGGGGAGCGGCGCTGTTAAGTTCGCCCAACTCGAGCAGACGCTACCAACTCCCACCGTTTACAGGACAGCTTCCGGCTCACCTGGACCGCTTTACTGGCAACAGCAGGCTGACTACAAAATAAATGTCTTTCTCGACCCTGAACAGCGATCAATAAAAGGTTCGGAAACGATCGTCTATACCAATAATTCTCCCCATCANCTTAACTATATCTGGTTGCAGTTAGATCAGAACCGATTCAAGAAAAATTCCNTGGAAAATCGCTCTATAACNGAATCGGGTGAAGATCGCCTCAGCTTTGACAGATTGCGTAAAATGCAATCAATGTCGGACCGAAGTCATGGCTTCAAACTGACTGCAGTGACTGACCAAAATAATAAAGCGCTCAGTTATACCATCGTCGATACCATGATGCGCCTGGACCTGCCTGAACCCTTAATCAAGGGGAAACGTNCCCACATCAACATCAACTGGGAATTCAATATCATNGAAGANGCTGCTCTCGGCGGAAGAAGCGGTTACGAGCAATTTGACACCAACAAAACACAGATATTTTTTCTGGCACAGTGGTATCCNAGGCTTGCTGCCTACACGGATTATGCCGGGTGGCAGCACAAGGCTTTTCTCGGCAGAGGCGAATTTACCCTGGAATTCGGAAATTTCGATGTCAGTATCACCGTTCCAGACAATCATGTCGTATCNGCAACCGGACGCCTNACCAACCCTAAAGAAGTATTATCGGCAGACCAGAGAAAGCGCTTTGCCGCAATATCNGCTGACAAACCCANCTTCATCATAACGCCGGAGGAAGCACGGATAAATGAATCATTAGAATCTTCCNGTAGCAAGACCTGGAGATTCAAGGCTGAGCGCGTAAGAGATTTTGCCTGGGCATCATCAACTAAATTTATCTGGGATGCGATGCTACATCTTCAACCAGGCGCAAAATTTGACAAGGTTCTGGCAATGTCCTTTTATCCAAATGAGGCGCAACCGATNTGGTCANGTTACTCNACCCACGCTGTNGCCCATACTATGGACGTATACTCGCGATTTTCCTTCGACTACCCTTACCCCACNGCCCAGAGCGTAAACACCTGGGAAAGTGGCGGCATGGAATATCCCATGATCNCTTTTAATGGCTATCGACCCGCCAAGCCAGAAGACAAAATATCNATNGACGGATCAGACCCGGAGGAAACAGAAAGTACCGAGGAACTCGAACAGGAAATTGGCGAGATAACCTATTCAAGAAGAACCAAGTATGGATTAATTGGCGTCATCATTCATGAAATTGGCCACTTTTACTTTCCTATGATCGTAAATTCGGATGAAAGGCAATGGACCTGGATGGACGAAGGGTTAAATACCTTCCTTGAATACGTTGCCGAACTCGAATGGGAGGAGAACTTCCCTGCTTTCAACCGCGATCNGACAAATGTGCTTGACTACATCCCGGAATACATGACGTCAACCCGTCAAGTACCGATCATGACTCAATCTGACTCNATTTTGCAATTTGGTCCGAANGCCTACAGTAAACCGGCCGCAGCCCTCACCGTCCTCAGAGAAACCATCATGGGTAGAGAACTGTTCGATTTTGCTTTTCGGGAGTACTCAAATCGCTGGAAGTTCAAACGTCCGACCCCCGCCGATTTTTTNCGAACCATGGAAGACGCCTCTGGCATTGATNTAGACTGGTTCTGGCGGGGCTGGTTCTATACAACGGAACATGTTGATCTGGGCATCAGTCAAATACGGACTTATCGGATCAAGACAAACGATCCTGACAAGGACTTTGCNCTTAATAGAACCAAGAAAGCCGGAGATGAACCCGCACCCATCAGCGAGCAACGCAATCGAGAGCAGGGCATAATTCCCCGTGCANAGCGCTTTCCTGAACTACGGGATTTCTACAACGACAATGNCCCGTACACNGTCACCAACAAAGATAGAAACCAGTACAGCAAGTTTCTGGACAACCTGGAGGACTGGGAAAGCCAAGCCTTTAATCGTGTACTCAAGGAAGACCCCTACCTATATTTTATCGATTTCAAGAATACAGGTGGTCTCATATCACCNATNCCTCTGAGTATTTACTATGCTGATGGCAGCAAGAAAGAAAGCATGCTGCCGGCTGAGATCTGGCGAAGAGATGCCGATGAGGTCACTTTCCTCATGGTTGAAGATAAACCCATTGACGCCATTGCAATCGATGAAAAGCATCAGATCGGAGATGCNGACTTCGACAACAATCGCTATCCACCTGAGATNAAACCTTCTCGNCTAAGCTTATATAANGGTAAAAATAAAAAGAAAAACCTGATGGCCGACATGTTGGTCAAATTGAAATCGAAAAGGAAAGATGGCGAAGATCAATCCGATTCCGTACCACTGGATAANGGNAATTAAAGATGCAAATCCTAGATAGCGTTTNGGAACTCGGCTATTCATATGCGTAACTCATACTTGCTGACCATGAATTGGCTGGCGCTCACTTTATGTTTTAGCTCTATGCAGGCTANGGCGCATCGGCAGCACCATATGTGGACCACAATCGTCCAGGCCGATGCCCGGGGCCTGATCGAAATCAGCCATCGAATCCATGCTAAAGACGCCTTGCAAGTACTTCAAAATTTAGGCGTCGTCAGACCTGAATTAACATCAATAAAGGAACTTGCGCAACTGGCACTGTATCTGGAATCGACNTTTACNGTCACTGACCCCAGNGGACAGNTAACCCTGCCTCAACTGATCGGATCCGAGTTAGAAGGTAACTTTGTTTTTATCTATCAAGAACTGGTTAGCAATCTTGCACCCAACGAATACAGCTACCAATCTTCCGGCTTGATGGAAGTACACAGTGATCAGGTCAATTACGTCCAGATCCACCTGCACAACAGCATACAGACGCTGGAATTCCGNGCCACACGCANCCCGACTGCGTTATAGCCCNGCTAGGGCAAGCGTACNTGTTGCTGGCCTGCCTTCATTCGGGTTATCGTNTAATTGCAATGGTTACGCTCTGACGCAATATGAATAAACCTAAAAAAGCAGTGGTTATACTACTGGATAGCTTGAACAGACATATGCTGGGTTGCTACGGTAGCAAGGAATTCAAAACTCCTAACATCGACCGCCTGGCNNCCAAATCACTGCGATTCCAGAAACATTACACAGGTTCTCTGCCCTGTATGCCCGCACGACACGATATTCTAGTGGGCGCACTGGACTTCCTGTGGAAACCCTGGGGTTCAATCGAATTGTGGGAACGCCCCCTTTCCCATTACCTGAGACGCAAAGGGATTGTCACCCGTTTAATTACTGACCACCCTCATTTATTCGANACCGGCGGTGAAAATTACCACACGGATTTTCTTTCATGGGATTATCTCAGAGGGCATGAAAGTGACCCTTGGCGCACCCGNAAGGACCCCTCCTGGNTAGGCTCTCCAGCGCTGCCAGCCGGTTTCAANTACCAATCCGATGAAAACTCGTACCCTTATGATCTGTCAAGAACCTACTTCAGGGAAGAGCTTGATTTCCCNGGGCCAAAAACGATGCGAGCNACCAGCAAATGGTTGGAAAANCACGGTAANAGCCATGACAGTTTCCTGCTNTTTGTTGATGAATTCGATCCTCACGAGCCCTTTGATACACCAGCTCCCTGGGCAAATATGTATGACCCCGACTGGAAGGATGACATGATAATCTGGCCTCCCTATGCTGTCGGTGCCCAAGAAAAGGGTCTCATCACGGCGCGGCAAGCCAGACACATCAGAGCAAACTATGGATCTAAATTATCCATGATCGACCANTGGCTTGGCGAAGTAATCGATGTTATGGATGANNAGGATCTCTGGAAAGAGACCCTGTTTATTGTATGCACAGACCACGGCCACTATNTGGGTGAAAAAGATATGTTNGGCAAACCCAAAGCCATGCAATATGAACCGCTCGGGCATACACCGCTGCTCATTCACTACCCCGGTATTGCGCCGGGAGATATCCATGCGCTTACTACAAACGTAGATATTCACGCNACCCTCGCTGACCTCTTCGATATTGAGGTTGATCACAAGACCCATGGATACTCGCTACTGCCTTTAATTGACGGCAGCAAGNATACCATCCGGGATTGGGCGCTAGGGGGTATATTCGGAAACTGGGTGCAGATTCAGGATGNCCGGTTCAAATATGCCCGGGCACCAGTTGACTCGAATTTTCCACTTTCCATGTGGTCCAATCGCTGGTCGACAATGCCGGTGCCGCCACTNCCCAATCTCCGCTTACCTGATCCCGACCACCGAGCCTTTCTCGATTATATGCCCGGATCCAAAATACCGGTCATGCGACAGCCTTTTGCAGAAGGCGACCTTCTGCCCTATTGGTCTCTCAATGCGCCCATTAACGATCATCAACTCTACGATATTGACAATGACCCNGANGANAACCACAACTTATCTGGTGAGGNGATTGAGACACAAATGCTGGACATGATCAGTNCCGCGCTTANCNAACTCGAGGCTCCCAGGGAACAATTCAAGCGCTTAGGGCTATAAGCCAGCANCCATTNGNCTGACCTGCTGTTGAATTTTGNAAAAACCAGGGTCTCTAGCTAACCGNNCTACAGCNCGGAAAACCAGAAAGGCCCGTCAAAGGTCCCCCGGACTGGCCTGCGCATTTGTGNCGGTTAANTTTATTCACTCANGANAAAAACTTTCCAGCCCGGACATAGATCATTGATCACTATCGCGCCACCCCATCGACTGCTAAAGCTCATTAACCAAGCTCNTNAACNAAGCTCATCAACAAGCCTCATCAACAAAGTTCAATGGATGACCACGCGTTTCCCACTGACAAGATATTAACTGGCCCGTGGTCGATAAAGTNATAAATGCTGTTGCCAGATTCTCACCGCCAAAGCAGATATTAGTAGTCAGTACATCAGGCATTTGGACCAGTCGAGCAGCAGTGCCATCGGCCGAATGCACCGTAATACCGCCCGTTATAAGCGTGGCTACACATATATTGCCCAGAGCATCAACCGCCAGTGAATCAAACATGTGATAGTCCGGAATCTGAGCCATCATTGTAGGTCTTTGCNCTGAATTCAGGCGCCCCGGACCTGACAAGTCGTATGCCCACAGCCTGCCTGTCGGCGTCTCTGCTACATAAAGGGTGCGTTCATCAGGTGACAGACCAATTCCGTTAGGCCCCTCCAGGGGAAAGATAACTTCTTCGATTGAAAGGCCATCTATGCTGGCATAGTAGACGCCTGTGCGATCGCGGTCACGATCCCTGACTTTGCCATGATCAGTGAACCAGAAACCACCCTGACGATCAAACACCAGATCGTTAGGGCCNCTTAAAGGAAACCCCGCACAATCATCATACAAGATCTCGACCTTACCGCTGTCGAGATNGACCCGTTCAATCCGTCCACCACTATAGTCGTCTGCTTGTTGGCCTGGAAAAACCAGNCCGTTACTACTCGTGTGCCACTTGAACCCCCCATTATTACAGATGTAACAATGACCATCCGGGCCAATAGCAGCACCATTAGGCCCACCCCCGNTATGCGCCACAATATCAACCTGGCCATCAGGGTGGACTCGAGACAAAGTTCCCCGCTTAATCTCAACCACCAGGACAGACCCGTCGTTCATGGCAATAGGNCCTTCCGGGAACTGCAGTTGATCCGTTATAACATTAAAGCCTTCCAAATCATTNCTCCTGAAGTGCACTGTGTTNACGANNCCTGANCGTTTAATTTATGCCAAGGCCANCTCATCATAAAAACCTGGGAACTAGTTAANTTTNAACAAGTTATTCAACGATGGGTTCTCCACCCTGATCGACAATCATTTGCTTTACTTCAGCAAGCATCTGTTCCAGGCGTTTTTCATCAACCCCCCTCATAACAAGATTGGTCCCATAACCATCCTTGCGGTAAAAAGGATAGGAACCTAAATCTATGTCACTATATCGATCCTGGATATCGGTTAGNTGAGCCGCCACCTGGCTTTCCCCCAAGTAGGCTCCAACGCTGCGCGATCTAACCGGTCTTCCTCCCGGTAACCGATGGCCATCCAGAGAACTCGCCATGGCCTGCATGACCGCGGGGACACCGGCCATGACAAAAACATTTTCNATCTGGAACCCGGGAGGGCCTCCTGTGGGGTTTTCAATGAGCACACCGCCCAAAGGAATCCTTGCCATTCGCAGTCTGGCAACCATAACCTCCTCTGGCGCTTGCCTCTGCCTGATCAGAGCTTCAACCTCCGGATGCANATACAGCTCCGTTTCAAACGCTTTAGCAATACTGTCGGCGGTTATATCATCATGGGTGGGCCCAATACCGCCCGTGGTAAAAACATAATCGAATNCCCGCCGACACTCATTAACGGTCGTTATAATCTTCTCTTCGATATCCGGTATCACCCTGGCTTCGCTCATCCTGATACCCAGTTCATTTAGCACTTTCGCNAGATGTGCCAGATTAGTATCCTGGGTCCTGCCTGATAATATTTCGTTACCTATGATNACCAAACAGGCNGTAACCGATTTCTTCGAATTCATATCTCTCCNCTCTTCATACCACAAAATGTCTGCTTTAAATCAACTTCACGGCTGGGTCNGATGTTATCCCGGCTGCTTCCAGCAACCAATCTATACGANCATTTCCCCANAAATACTCCTCNACACCATCATCTTCCAAAACAAAAAACGGCACACCGAAAACACCATCCAACTCACTCCTGCGAATGCCACTGGCGCATATCTTGTCCAGCTTTTTTCGATGTNTCTCTGTCCAGCTTAAGGGTATATCCAGGGTCAGGNCCTGACAAATTTTNTCAATAACATCCTTCTCCATCACATCCAGTCTTCCTCTGCCATCAAAATCAAAACGGNGGGCGAAAACCGCATTGCCGAACTGCCAGCCGAGACCCGCGTCTACGGCACTGAGATAAGCTAGATGGACTGGNTGCCATTGTTCTATGNCTGTCATCNTACCCACTTTTCGAANCCGGTAANNAGTGGCTTCATCCAGATGNAATTGCCCATCAAGTCNATCCAGAAAAGATCTGTTCANGNCTGCTTTTTCCGCTTGCCGAGCGGCATCCTTAAAGACATACCTCGTTTTAAATAGATTATCGGTCGGATTATCCATGTGACCACCAAATATCACGTCTGGCCACAGCGGCATGGTCTNGACAATTGNCCTGACNGGCTCAGGTAACAGACTCATCCTGTGAAAGGCGACACCGGCAAANGGGGATCGAAAACTANAATAGAAGCGAATGATCATGACTTTTCTCCCCCCCACAGTAACAAATAGTTTATGCTTATGCAGCCAGTTAACTCGATATTAAAGCCACAGACAATCCTACTAACATCAATTTAAGCCAGCATGAAATCAGCAGCAGAAGAACTCGATCACATCCTTATCCGAGGCGCTCGAGAGCACAACCTAAAAAACGTAGAAATTAAGATCCCGAAACGCAAACTGGTGGTTCTAACCGGTGTATCAGGCTCAGGAAAATCATCGCTAGCATTCGATACCCTATANGCTGAAGGCCAGAGAAGATACGTGGAATCCCTGTCTGCCTATGCAAGACAGTTTCTCGGCCAGATGGAAAAACCAAAATACGATACTATCCGAGGCCTTTCGCCAACCATTTCAATCGAACAAAAAACCACCAGNCGNAATCCTCGATCAACTGTGGGCACCATTACCGAAATATCTGATTACCTGCGTGTTTTCTATGCTCGNCTGGGCAAGCAGTTCTGTCACCAATGCGATCAAGCCGTCAACGGACAAACCGCTGAAAAGATAGTCCATACCCTGATGTCNGAGGCAGCCAATAGCCGACTGTTCTTGTTACACCCATTATTGGTGAACAGGAAAGGTGAACANCGGGATATTATAGAAGAAGCTAAAGCACAGGGCTTTGTTAGACTCCGGATCAACGGTGAGATGGTGCGTAGCGAAGAAATAACCGCGCTCGACAAAAGGAAAAAGCACACTGTTGAAGCTGTAGTCGATCGAATTATTATCAAGCCGGGCATAGAAGAAAGGCTTACCGAATCAGTCGAGCAGGCTCTGCAACTAGGTAAGGGCGTTCTAATTGCCAACGTAAATCAACAGGATCGTGTCTACTCAGAGCACCTGGCGTGCGAAAAATGCCGCATTTCCTTCCCNAGCCTCTCGCCGCAGTCATTTTCCTTCAACAGTCCGCAGGGAATGTGTTTAGAGTGTAATGGCCTGGGTACCCAGGTTTCCTTTGATGAGAGACTGGTTATCCCGGATAATAAGCTGNCCATTAAGGATGGGNCTTTAAAACCAGTCGGTAGAATCGATGAGAGTAGTCGATCGATGACAGCAACCTTTCATCGCCAGATGTTTACCCATCTANGCATCCCCCTGGATAAGCCCTGGANCAAGCTTTCAAAAAGCCAAAAAAAAACCATCCTCCACGGCACTGGGGAGGTCCGCTATAAAATTAACTGGGGCTCTCATGGCACCTCACAATCCAGATACGAGGGNCTGCTGAATCGGTTGATGAGACGNTTCCGAAATACAAAATCAGAAGGCATGAAAAGATGGTATTCCCAGTTTCTAGCGAATACGCCNTGCAATGCCTGCCTTGGCGAGCGGCTGCGTCCGGAAAGCGCAGCCGTCAGGATAGCCNACAAGACNATCGTTGAGNTCTCTGCCATGACCATAGACAGCGCATTTGATTTCTTCAGCACNTTAAAGCTGTCAGGATCCGATGCTGAGATTNCCCGCGAATTGGTAAAGGAAATTAACAGTCGCCTTGGTTTTCTGAATTCGGTNGGCTTATCTTACCTTTCACTNAACCGCCTGGGCCCCTCGCTGTCTGGCGGAGANTCACAACGAATCAGACTTGCCAGTCAGGTTGGTTCAGAACTTTCAGGCGTTATTTATATTCTGGATGAACCCAGTATTGGNCTACACCAGCGAGATAATCAGCGCCTATTGAAAACCNTNATGAAAATGCGGGACATCGGCAATACAGTCATCGTTGTCGAGCATGATGAAGAAACAATCAGATCGGCAGATTACGTTNTTGATTTTGGCCCTGGNGCNGGCATAAATGGTGGGTCTGTAGTCCATACAGGAACCCCTGCCAGTCTGCTAAAAAACAAAAAATCACTGACCGGCCGTTATCTCTCAGGCAGGAACCAGATTATGCGGAGAGAGAAATGCCGACAGAAAAGCGGCANGCTTACCATCATCGGCGCATCTGAAAACAACCTNAAAAACATCNATNTTAATTTCCCGCTGGGCGTGTTGACGGCNGTCACNGGTGTAAGTGGTGCTGGNAAATCNACGCTGGTAAACGACATCTTGTTTCCTGCATTAGCGCGTCATTTTCATCCCCATAGCCAGAAGATCGGTAAACACAACCGAATTGAAGGGCTTGATCAACTGGATAAAGTCGTCGCGATTGACCAGAAACCCATTGGCCGGACACCTCGCAGCAATCCGGTCACCTACATTAAAGTTTTTGATGANATACGAAAATTCTTCTCGCTACTNCCTGGATCAAGAATGCGAGGTTATCAACCGGGCCGATTCTCTTTTAATGTTAAAGGGGGTAGATGCGAGACCTGCCAGGGGGATGGTGTAAGAAAAATTGAAATGCATTTCCTCTCTGACGTTTATGTTAGGTGCGAATCCTGTCAGGGCAGCCGATTTAANGAAGCAACACTGGAAGTAAAGTACCAGGGCAAGTCCATTGCCGATGTCCTGNAAATGACGGTTCTGGANGCGGTACAGCACTTCTCAGAACACACTAAAATTGTGGCGTCATTACAATTNNTGGTTGATGTCGGCCTTGACTACCTGCATTTGGGTCAACCTTCTTCAACTCTGTCAGGGGGGGAAGCGCAAAGAATCAAACTGGCAAGGGAGCTTTCTAAAGTAGCAACAGGTAAAACCTTTTATATTCTTGATGAACCGACCACAGGATTACACTTTGATGATGTGAGGAAACTACTAATCGTGCTGAATCGACTGGTTGATGCCGGCAATTCTGTCACGGTCATTGAGCACAACCTGGATGTCATAAAAACGGCCGACTGGATTATTGANCTTGGCCCTGATGGCGGGCCTAAAGGTGGTAAAATNATAGACCAGGGAACACCCGCTCATTTAGCCAGCAAAGGCAAAGGAGACACCGCCGCGTTCCTTAATCGAGCACTCAGCAACGAGCATCAATTAATTTTAAACTNATTCTGATAGNACTCGAAATCAAGTACCAGCAGCAACTTGTACAACCTNGTATTTCACNCACCTCAGTGACTTGCNCCTGATCAACCCGTCTGCCATGGGTTTNCAGTAGATCANTCCTCCCCTTGTTGGCTGGTGTTTTCCGTACCGGCNAGGAAAGGACCCCAGGCAGGTTACAAACNATTTTTATGTGGAGATGCTTTGGAAATTCGTGTTACTTTAAAGCCGTGACTGAATTCGACCCCAAACTTGTCCCCATTAGACCCGCAGCGACCGTCATGCTTATAGCAGACCGCCCCAATCTGCAGATATTCATGCTAAAACGTCACGCGAATACCGTTTTTGCCGGAGGAATGTGGGTGTTCCCAGGTGGCGGGGTAGATCCAGAAGACAGTCAAACGNAGTTCAACCAANCCAATATAGATGAACTGGATGCCCACAGCAGTTCGCTATTAGAACTCGAATCCGGTGGGCTAGCCTACTATATTGCAGCAATCAGAGAGTGTTTCGAAGAATCAGGGATCCTTTTTGCGCACCGTAACGAAGAACAGCAGCTTATCAACTTGTCTAATAACAAAACTCGAGCTCATTTTGATTCCCTGAGAGACCANTTGAATAACCGGCAAACCAATTTNCGAGATATCCTCCGATCCGAAGCGCTGACACCCGCCCTGGCATGGCTNCATCCGGTTGCCAGATGGGTAACACCACTGGGCTCACCAAAGCGGTTTGACGCCAGGTTTTTTATCGCCGGCATGCCTGCCGATCAAACACCCATCCACGACGATGGCGAACTGGTCAANTCAGCCTGGATGCGACCCGATGATATCCTTGCGGCTTGTGACCAGGAANAAATGGTTCTGATGTCTCCCACCCTGCGCATGGTACGTAGCCTTGCCTTTTTTACATCTACTCAAGAAGTGCTCCAGGCCGTTTCTCATGAACTCAGTTATGAACGAGTGAGAGTGTGCTCCGAACANGGCACTCTAGTGGTACCCGGTGAACAGGGCTACGCTCACGGCAGCGAAGATATTGAAACCGGTTGGATACGACTGCGACCAGGCCAAACCTAGCATTCAGTTCGTGGCTCATTGTNGTTTATGCACAGCCAGGCGCACCTGCCNATGATGCCAGAAGATCCGGGATACCCATTNAGNCCTTCCTGACTCAACCTGGGCTGATTGCAATTCACATTTGATCGACTTGCGNCGGCCTGTTATAAAGTTAANGAAATACAGGGNACATGNCTAAAAAATGTTACCTCAGTGAAAGGGNNTCGATNATGTCACCNNCCCTNCCTTACCCGATAAATTAAGCCTTAAATAACATCACCAGCGGGATTAACTATCTATGAATTTCGGATTTACACANGAGCAAGAACTATTAAGNGTACAGGTCAGACGATTTCTAGANGACAACTGCACTCTGGCAGAGGTTCGCCGCATCATGGAAACATCCCAGGGCTATGATCAGGTGCAATGGCGCCGNATGGCTGACCTCGGTTGGCTGGGATTAATCNTAGATACCGAATTTGANGGCGTCGGTCTCAACTGGGTCGACCTTGTCGTGATTCTTGAGGAGATGGGCCGATCCTTGTATCCAGCCCCTTATCTCTCAACCATGCTGTTCTGCTCAGCCCTGAATGATGTCGCCGACGGACCCACCAAAAAAGCAATATTACCCGGAATCNNCCGGGGGGAAATAAAGGGAAGCCTCGCCCTGTTCGATCAACCTGGCGATCCACATATCGACAATATCAGCCTCGAAGCAGATGACACCTCTGACGGATTATTTCTNCGGGGATCAAAACCATTTGTGCATGATTGCGGTAGCGTGAACTATTACCTGGTGGCCTATCGNCANGCAGGCAGCTTNTATCTTGTTTTACTTGATGCCGATNACGTGGGCCTCAAGCAAAGCCATTCACCGACCATGGACCTCACCAAACGAACCGGCAGGCTGAGCCTTGATAACATTGAAATCAGCAATGCAGCACGCTTCGCCGTGGACGAGANACAGCTGCAACGGCTTTTTGATGTAGGTGCTGTGGGCATCGCTGCAGAAATGATAGGTGCTGCGGAATCTGTACTGGCTATGACCACCACNTATGCCCAGGACCGAACACAATTTGGCCATGCTATTGGAAAATACCAGGGCGTAAAGCATCGCCTGGCCGAAATGTACGTCGATATCGAATCGTTCAAGTCTCTGGTTTACTATGCAGCCTGGACGATTACCGAATCGGAACAAGAATTAGCACGATCGGCGTCCCTGGCCAAAGCCTATGCCAGCGACGCTTTTGCCACTATTGGCATTGATGGCGTGCAACTNCANGGCGCCATTGGGTTCACGCAGGAATATGATATCCAGCTATTTCTGAANNGGTCAAAGTGGAGTCGGGCAAGCTATGGCAATGCTGATTTCCACTACGAAAAAATTATTAAACANCGACTGANCCAGTAAGGAATCTACTATGGATTTTGAATACACCCCATCTGAAGAAAATTTCCGACAGGAAGTCCGANAATTTCTTGATGAGAACCTNCCAGAAGCAGGTAATCGAAATGCNGACTTCATGNACAACTGGCTTAACAAGGTTCGNGACAAACGCTGGATCGGTTTCAGTTGGCCGACATCTGTAGGCGGCGGCGGCGGAAGCATCATGGANCAGGTCATACTCAAGGAAGAAATGTCAGCAAGAAAGGCACCCCCTCTGGGAACCTGCATGATGGGATTGGCCTGGGTAGGGCCCGGTATCATCCAGTACGGCACAGAGCAACAAAAACAGCGTTTTATACCCGATATACTGGATAGTAAGTACCACTGGTGTACAGGATACTCCGAGCCCAATGTGGGCAGNGANCTGGCCGCCTTGCAATGCAAGGCCAGCCGCGATGGAGATGACTACGTCATCAACGGGACCAAAATCTGGACCAGCCTGGCGCCTTTCGCCAGTTGGATATTCATGCTGGTCAGAACCGAAAACTTCGGTAAAACTGAANATAAACATGATGGTATAACTGCTCTGCTGGTTGATCTGTCAACCCAGGGAATAGNGATCAAACCCATAGAAAATATGGNTGGTCAAAAAGTCTTTGCACAGATTTTCTTCGATAATGTGCGGGTACCNATGGAAAATCGATTAGGNGAAGAAGGTAATGGCTGGGCCGTTACCATCTCGTCNCTGGCCAATGAGCGATCAAGTATTGGCGAGGTCACCGGTTTATATACCAAACTCGAAAAACTAACCGNGCTCCTGTCGAATTCCCGCTGGAACGGTCAGGCCGCTATCGATAGCAAGAAAAACCGACGAACGCTGGCTCGATTTGAAGCGAAAATAGAAGCTATGCGCCTAAATGGTTTACGCTACCTGACCCAACAGATAAAAGGAGAGCCCCTGAGCAGTGAGACATCGGTGAACAAACTTCANCGCGCNGAGCTCGAAGTTGAAATGGGTGACTTTGCGGTAGAAACACTGGGGCAAGCTGGCCTGCAACTGCGAGNCCAGGAGGCCANTGTGGGCACAGGATACTGGGCAGCTGATTCACTTAACTGGCCCACCGTGGTAATAGGNGGCGGAACCCCTAATATACAGAAGAATATTATCGCCGAAAGAATCCTGAATTTACCTAAGGATTAAATNTCTCTGAAAGCAATAAAAATTAAGCATTAAGNNTTAATGCTTCCCAGCAANCGTTTTTTCAGTGCATCTGACTAGCTTATTTCATTTTCAACACGAGTGAGCCAGTAATCAATATCGAATTGAGGATCACCCAGTAGAAATCGCCAGCACCTTATACGATTCATCAGTTCNAGACGCCCTGTATCTGCTTCAAACCAGGGCTCCTGCGTCATCAGTACCTTCTGAACGGGGTCCCTTTGTCCGCCACGNGTCCAGAAGGTCGGCTGCTGNGTNAAATGCTCGGGGGCCAAGTCAGTACAATCCCAGAGTCGTTGCTGGCGGACAGCCGGACACAATCTAATCTTGAACAGGGTTCTCAATTGCCCGGATCGATTAACACCACCCCCATGCCAGATACCCATGTGCATTAACAAAATAGTGCCCGCCGGGCAGACAACATGCTCCTGACCAATAATATTCTGATACCGGGATATAGCCGCTTCACTTACAATCCTGAAATGAGAGCCCGGGAGATAACGCGTTCCACCCATAAATGCTGTTACCGCGTGGGGNAAATAAAAGACCTGGATGTCAAAAGTCTGCCTTGGGTCAATGGTGGAGTCCTGGTGTAAATGCTGGCTGATANGACGCTCTGGATGCTTTCTGAAAGCAGCTTCCGGAAATGCTAGGTGCAAGAAATGATGATCAAAAACTGGGTCTCTACCCACTAAACTTTCAATTGCTCCAGCAACCTCTGGCAGTTTCAGCATATTGCCTATGGCAGAATCACTGGCATAGGCCTGGCTTAATCTTGTACCCGGGGCCACCTCTGGAATGACTTCACGNCCCAGCAGCTCGCTGAAATGGGCTGTCGGGGATTCTGGTCTGACGGTTTCCGGGAGATTCAAGGCGTGCAGNAATGCNTGGTTTATCTCTTCCGGCACAACGGCATCCAGACGTAAGAAGCCTCGCGCTACGAAGTGCGCCATATCTAANGAACTGACAAGCATCTGCTTAATCCTTCACAGTGATTAGTTTTTCAAAGAAAAATTCATATTTAAGATAATCCGTTCTNTATTCGCTCCCTGGCATATGGCTGCTGAGAGGGCTTGCCTGAATCAANCGCCAACCGTCTTTCAAGGCAGCTAATCCACTGCTGTAAGGCGGCGTCGCTGAATCACCGGCCATATGGGTTTCCTGATCGCTTCCATCATACTGAGCCCAGCCGACTACACTAGCGTCCAGCGCAGAACTNTTCAGATAGAGGACCAAAACCTTCTGTCTTCTCATAGATNNCCCTGAGAGGATGNATATCCGCCCNCTATGATAACGGCCATAATGTAATAAGACTTCATCTCCACCATATTACCTGTAAAGTCATTATGCTCGCTTAAAATCCCCTTTGAACCCTTCCCTNCATAGCTGCTGACATCGTCGCTTGAAAATCCTGGGTTGCATTCAGATGGGGNAAATCTATCTCCGGCACTGNTANATTTAATTTACTGCAAATAGGTAGCCAGCCATCTTCGGGCGACCATTCGATCAGNCGACCGGGCTCAACTGACTCTCGAACTCNCTGATTGTGGANCTCATAAGCACTGATNACCTTGTTCTTGTCACTNAGATCNGTCGTTAACCACTGCTTAAGCTCAGTCGCCATTAGCTTTGTCAGTGGNTCGGNCCGGCCTTTCGATTGACCNGCTTTAAGTAACTGAAAAATTGTATCATTGCAGGACTTAAACCAAGTCTCGCTATCCCGGGTCGATAAAAGTACCAGCGCATCTGGGAAAGCTGCAGCCATCTGNTCGAACAACGGCGCTCCCGGCCAATCAACCGTCGCGACCCAGGGTGACATAAATTCCTGCCAATCGATCTTCTTTCCGTCGGCAGCAGATTGCCAGTATTGGATATCATCAGGCCGCTGGAATAACTCCATCATATGATAACAAGCGCCTTGAAATAGAAACTCCAGGGCGATTTTTAAGGAATGTGTTCCGGTCCTGCCTAAGCCTGCGCCAATTATTTTCACCGTATCACGACCTGTTGTGTTAATCCTGAAGCCATTTATTCTGTACTGAGGNGATAAGTTCAGGCAACAGGTATCGNANATTAAATGGAAAAATAATGATATTTTTAGTTGAAAATGAAGAAATAATGAATAAAATCAACAGCAATTCAGTTTTGGTTGCTCGTTATGACNTGGAAANTAGTTCACATCGGATTATTATTAGTCCTGCAATCGACCTATGCGGACACCCNTACAGTGGTCGGCACAACTGCCCNCGGATCAGGCCTCAAGGANAGTGTGGCTTTTNCGCAGCCAGATGAGCGTCGTCCTGATTTCCGAAGCATCANCAATTCGCAACACAAGAAAGAAGCTTTTTTTAAATACCTGCTGCCACAGGTTAGAGCAGCGAACCAGGCAATTTATATTGAAAGNCAATTACTTCTTGGCTTCCTCGATCAAGTGAACCGACTTGGCCATCTGGATTNACAACAACAACGCCAGCTGAAGAATATTGCTAGNAAATATCGGCATGCATTACCCTCCACAGCCGACCCTGCAGATCTGGCCTGGCCAGCTTTACTGGCNCGCGTTGATGCCATCCCNGCATCANTGGTACTNGCGCAAGCCGCCAACGAGAGTGCCTGGGGTACTTCTCGATTCGCTGTCGATGCTAACAACTTCTTTGGCATCTGGTGCTACTCACCCGGGTGTGGCCTGAAACCCTCCCANAGAAACCAATCCGCAACCCATGAAGTAAAGCNATACACCAGTGTTAGCGACGGTGTTAGCAGCTATATGCTCAACTTGAACCGTCATCGCGCCTANGCCTTACTCAGACANTTAAGACAAGACCAGCGTGACCTGCGTNNCCCTCCCAAGGGCTCACAGCTAGCCGAAGGCTTATTAGCCTACTCTTCCAGAGGAATTGACTATGTCAGGGACATCCANCGCATGATTCACGCCAATAATCTTGAAAATTTTACCCGGCCACGCAGCGTCTAGGATTTCAAAGGTGGTTTAAANCTGTAGAGACCACGTCAATATGAGCTACTACTGCCTTCATCATATCAAGCGACCCAGCACCCGGGACTGTACTAGTTTAATAANAGATACGCGGGCTGCAGCAGTCGAACAACTGGCCACCCAGGGCATCTCCACGATCGGGATATTTCGAGGTTTATTTGGCCTGGCCAGTAACGAAATCTACCTGCTGACCCACAGTCAGACCGACCAATACAATANTGACTTCCTGGTTCACAATTCAGTTACCCTNAAACNACTGCAGCTNTTACCCAGCACCAGACCTGTACAGCACGCCCCCTTAGTAACCCCCGGCATCTATGTTTTCCGATTCTGGCAACTCGATGCTCAGCATATTCCAGAACTCATCAGACTTTCAGAAAATGCCTGGCGGACATTTGAACAGGGTTTTGAATCAGAAGTGTTCGGTCTGTTTACGGAAGATACCNGTCACGCCAGTAGGCAGGGCCTGCTTCTAACCTGGTATCGCGATCTTTGGGTCTGGCAGTCCTCGAGAACGCCTGATGCTAGCGCCCGGGAAAATTTCCGGCAAAGACAGTTATTAATCGATCAAGCACTTCCCATAGCAACCAGNCTGGCTGAGNNGTAACTGATCCATTTGNCTGACCTTTACTGCCTGGGCTCGGTCTTTGTNCCACAGCGACTGGACNAACTAGCTTCGCTGAAGAAAATACAGGTAGCGCCACAGCGTCGCCGCTACCAGCGCATGATCAACCTTGCCACTGACCAGAAGACGTTCTAAATCGGATACCGGCACCAGTTCTACCACCGTCTCTTCAGTCGCGGTATTCGCAATAGCNCCTACCNGAGTCACCTCTGTGGCGAGAAAAGTATNCAGACGGTTATTAAAAACAGCAGGATTGGGGTTGAGCACNCCCANNGAGGTTAGTCCGCTGGCCCGGAAGCCACTTTCTTCCAGGCATTCNCGAGCNGCAGCGTCTATTGGTAATTCGCCCTCATCAACCATGCCNCCGGGAATTTCCAGTGAGAGCGCATCACTGCCATGACGATATTGTTTTACGAAAACGACTTCGCCGGCNGCGGTAATGGGTAGCACATTAACCCAGTCCACAGTATCAAACACATAAAAAGAATGCTCTTTATGAGTCAATGGTGAAACCGAGCGAGTTTGCTGAACCTTGAGAACGCGGCAATCCGCTATCATCTCAGAACCAAGCCGGACCCAGGGTTTGANAGTATTCTGTTCTTCGCTCATGTTAGCTTAATCCTTCAACGGGTATACTCGCGCCATGCACTGCCCTAGCCGCATCAGAANCGAGAAAGCCTATAACCTCTGCTAAATCTGATGGTGGAACCCATTTATCATGGTCTGCATCNGGCATATCCGCGCGATTACGTGGTGTATCAATAATGCCCGGTAATATGCAGTTCACATTGATCNCGGAATGACGCAGCTCTTGTGACATACTCTCTGTCAAACGCATNACAGCAGCTTTAGAAGCCAGATAAGCGCCCATATTAGATAGGCCCGACAAGGCAGCCTTGGCTGATACATTGACAATTTTACCACCGCCCTGCTTTTNCATCAGAGGGACGACTTCACTCGCCATATGAATGATCGACCTTGTATTTAGGTCGAACAAAGCGTTCCATGTCTCATCACTGGTCTGGTGCACGGCTTCGCCCATGATAAAACCACCCGCCACATTACATAGTACGTCGATATTACCCCACGCCTCGCGGACTTTATTTACAGCAACACGACAAGCCTTGCGCTCAGTCAGGTCACAGGCAACCAAAAGTCTATTCTGGGAAGGTCGGGGAAATGCTGTGATAATAATCTCGTCACTATAATCCAGTACCGCAACGCGATCACCTCGCCTTTCGAAGTGACTGACCACAGCCCTGCCTAGCGCGCCTGCTGCACCGGTTACTACAACACCTCTACTTTCACTCATTGCTCCTGCCTCTGATTATTACCTTAACTGGCCCTAAAGACCTTACCTTTTCAATATAGCTATTAGTTGCCAGATACCCAGGTCTTGACCCATGGTCTGATCTTTGTCCGGGCATCACCTGAAGATACTGCCACTGTTAACCTGAACCATCCAAGCAGGCATTGTCTTTAGCTTCCAGTCATACCCGCTCTTCTATCGTTGACAACGATACATTCACATGAAAGGCTCGATGCTAAAACGTTTGAACCTTAAAACCAAGGTATCTCTGATCAGAGGAAAAATATGGCTGATATTCGAACTGTTCGCACCTTCTGCCGGATCTGCGAACCATCCTGTGGCTTAGTCGCTGAGGTGGCAGATAACACCATTCTACGTCTTGATCCAGATCGGGACCATCCTGTCAGCAAAGGATTTGCCTGCCATAAAGGACTCGCATTCCTGGAGATCCACAAGGATCCAGACCGTCTGAACCAGCCCCTGATAAAAAATGAGCAGGGAGAATTGCAAAAAACGGACTGGCAAAATGCTATTAGACAAGCGGGCAGGAAAATAAAACAATTGCAGTTCACCCATGGAAACGGCTCTCTTGCCAGCTATACGGGAAACCCACTGGCCTACAACTCTAGCGCGGGTCCTGCTATCAGTTCGTTTCTAATAAATACGGGAATTGGTAAGAATTTCAGCTCAGGCACCCAGGACTGCACCAATAAATTTGCAGCTAGTGAAGCAGTCTTCGGCTCCAATACAATACACCCTATTCCCGATATAGCGCACACTGACTTCCTGCTGATACTGGGAGCAAACCCTCGTATTTCGCATATGAGCTTCATTTCCATAGCAGACCCCATAAAGGAATTACGCTCTGCGAAGCTGCGAGGTGCAAAAATAATATTCGTAGACCCCAGGGAGAATGAATCTGTCAAAGGCGTAGGAGAGCTGCTGCAGATAAAGCCAGATACCGATGTCTATCTGCTTGCCGCCATGCTCGAACACCTTTTTAACAGCAATTTAATAGATTCAGACGTATCCAGCAGGTATGCAGACAATTTAAACGAACTGGCGCAGTTTGTTGCCAATTTCCCGGCGGCCCGGGTAGAAACCGTGGTAGGCATCTCCGCCCAGGCAATCCACGATTTAGCGCAAGAATTTGCCAGTGCTGACAAAGCAGCAATTTATATGTCTACCGGGGTCAACATGGGAAGACAGGGGACGCTTGCCTACTGGCTGCTGCAAATGATCAGTTTTTTAACGGGCAACCTGGACAGAAGAGGTGGCAACTTTTACTCGAGCGGCTTTTATCCTGCAGCGAAAGCCGGCAGTAGCAGAGGCAGAACCCCCAACTACCATCAAACCCCATTTGGTGAAATCAGAACGATACGCGGATCACTACCCGGTAATCTATTGGCGGATATGATCCTCGACGACCCTGATCCGATTCGCGGTCTGATCGTCATTTCAGGTAATCCACTGCTATCTATAGGTAACAGCAATCGCCTCAGAGACGCATTCGCCCACCTGGAATTTNTCCTGGTCATTGATATTTACCCCAGCGCAACCAGCCAGTTAGCTGATGTCATATTACCGGCAACCGACATGTTAGAAAGACGCGACATCAACCTTGCCGGTCTCGGCCTGCAATACCAGCCCTTTGTACAATATACCGATGCTGTCGTGCCACCTGCCGAGAACAGAAAACCCGAATGGGAAATCATGGCGCTGCTGGAACAGGCGCTGCTGGAAGGAGGCGANGACCTAGGACTAGTCGCCCCNGACCCATTTGCCAGGATAAATCACATGCTTGCCGGTGCTGGGNTCAGCACGGCAGACCTGAAGGCACNGCAATGCCCNGTTAAGGTACTCGACCCACCACAACCTGGGCGATTTTTTNAGGACATTATTCAAACTGANTCTGGCCTGNTAGATTGCTGCCCGACTGCATTTGCNGCGGCCAAAACAAGAAGCCTTGATCTGTTCGATGANCTGCTGGCAGAACCCGATGATCAATTAAAACTAATTAGCAAACGAACCAATTACATGGTTAATAGCTGGTTCCATAACGTTGCCTCGCTGAAACGCGGCCATCAGCAGGACAACCCGCTGTATATGAACCCCATAGACGCAAGAGCAAGAAATCTAGGTGANGGATCGGCGGTCCTTATCAGCAATCGCTACGGTGAGATAACCTCGACTATCGTACTTGATGTTGGCCTGAAACCAGGAACAGCCGCGATGACTCACGGTTGGGGGCATGANGGTTCACTNATGAAAGTGGCGGGCCAATACCCAGGGACAAACATCAACCTGTTGCTACCTTCGGGGCCAGACAGTTTTGAGCCTTTGAGNAATCAATCNTTTATGACTGGTGTTCCCATCAANGTTGAGGCNGCACCTTAACTAACACCGAATATCCCTTTCAGGAAAAAGAAGAAGAATATTGATAACAGAGCCCCGGCCGGCAAGGTCACGATCCACGAAGTGAAAATAGTCCCAACCATCCTGAGATTCAGAGCGGCTAAACCATGGGCGAGGCCGACACCCAGGACGCCACCGACTAAAGTATGNGTGGTGGACACGGGAATACTCGCTCCAGAGGCAAACACAACCGTCGCTGCCGATGCAAAGGTAGCAGCAAAACCACTACTGGGTGTCAATTCAGTAATACTAGTGCCAACGGTCTGAATCACTCTATAGCCATAGGTAACCAAACCCAGNGCAATCCCAGCAGCACCCAGTAGAAGCAACCAGCTTGGCATNAGCGCTTCCTGGGCCACCACACCNCCTGAACTTATTACACTATTAACAGCAGCCAGGGGCCCAATCGCATTGGCGACATCATTGGATCCATGAGCAAATGCCATGGCGCAGGCCGTNAATAGCATAAGCACGCCAAATACCCGCTCCACACTTATGATCTCCTCGTGCACAGAGCGTGCATGGCTTTTTATCCTGGACACCATGACTGAACCTATAATAGTTAGCAGAAACGCGATCGCCAGAGCATAGAAAATAGCNTCCTGAAAGNCTANGTCCAAGCCGACATGCTTTAAACCCTTGACCAGGNATACCATGGAAATNACAAANCCNACCAGGAAGATATAGACCGGAACCCCTCTTTTAGCACTACGGATTGGCTTGGCGGTNTTAAGAATGAANTTTCTGACGCTCATGTACAATACAAAGGCCAGGNCACCGGCTAACACTGGCGAGATTACCCAACTCGCTGCAATCTCGACCACCTTGTCCCAATTAACCGCGTCTGTGGAAATTCCCACGGCAGCAAAACCAACGATAGCACCTACAATAGTGTGCGTTGTGGANACCGGCCAACCAAACGTAGTTGCAACCAACAACCATATCCCNGCTGCCAAAAGCGATGAAATCATGCCNTAAACCAGCAATTCAGGCTGATCAACAAGTAATCCCGGATCAANAATACCTTTCCGAATTGTACTGGTGACTTCCCCGCCGGCCAGGTAAGCNCCGGCACATTCAAAGATCATCGCTATTATAATTGCTTGTTTAATCGTAATNGCTTTAGAACCGACCGAGGTACCCATGGCATTAGCGACATCATTTGCGCCCACACCCCAGGCCATAAACAAGCCACATAATGCGGCAATAACCAACAGAATAAACCCATAATTTTCTATGATAAGNATTACATCACCACTCTACTGACGGTATAAAAACGATCNCACTAAGGAACTTANCTTANCGGGCAACCATACATAGCACTCGATGGCTNACTTTCTGTGATACATCAGAAATACTCNCTATTAACTCTATAATGTTGTAGCAGAACATCATGTCTAACGGNTTATTCGAGGGTTCAAGCNTATGCAGTTGACTTCTCAACAGGATCTGCTGCTCATCGGCGCGGTGCTCAATGACACTTACTTCNTTGACCAGNTCCTCAATAACGTGCACTTCTCGATTACTAAACCCGGATCGTATCANGTCATCGAGCTGGCCAGTAACCTTTAAAACACTCANTACCCCTTCCTGGCTAACCTGGGCAAATTCCNCGATCTGTTCCTGAATATTTTCCGGAAATACAATTTTCCTGCCAAGAATAAGNCCNGCCGCGTCCTTGGTTTTATTNGGAATCTGATCCTGAAGCTGGATTAACTCGAGCAGATCAGTACGGTAAACGGGCAGAAACAAACCTCTGGGCAGACTGATCCTGATCTCGCGTTTGAGCTCATCAGCGTGGTTTTCAATTTTTGAGATCGCGTCGTATATGTCTTCTACAAGTACCCAATCGGCGATATATGATGCTTTGAGCAAACTGGAGAGCTGACCTACTGCATCTCGGCCAAATTCCATATGACGTTGAACTGAAACAAAAGGAGACTCGCGGAACAGCTTGCTGAACATGGTTTTTTNTACCATCACTACCTCGCACAACCTGAAAGCAGGCATTATAAATTAGATTGTCGTTTTGCCAAGCTTAAATNANAAAAAAATACGATAGGGACGCCAAGCAGTAACAAAATATGAAATGTAATNCTAGGTGTGCTATAAAAGCGCGCTTATGAGAGCACAACCAGAATNAACCCAANTACCTCAGNACCTGGATAAACTGGCAATCATGTTCTCCGTGACCTGCCTCGTGCATTGCCTCGCTNTACCCCTACTGGTAACGCTGGTTCCAATCNCCCAAGGNAGCCTCTTAGAAGAACAGTCTTTTCATTTACTGATGCTCTGGGTAATCGTACCAACAAGCCTTGTTGCGCTGACTTTAGGTTGCACAAAGCACAAAGATCGAAGCACNNTNGCNCTGGGTGCCGTAGGCCTTACAAGCCTCACCCTGACCGCCCTATTTGGTCATGACTACCTGACTGCATCTGGTGAAAAATGGATAACCATNACGGCCGGCTTGTTACTATCCCTGGCCCATATCAGNAACTTCCTGATCTGCCAGAAAGCGGCCTGCTGTCACCCTGCGACCGTAGCAGATGAGAATCAATAGCAATTTCGGCTGATTATTTCTGCAAAATTAATCATCATTGATACCGTTGGGCCAGACACCTCAAAGCCTTTCAATCTGAAATGGTAATGGGCTCTATCCGCTGCTCTGCCTACCAACTGATAATGATCTGGATTGAGCAGATCCTCTAGCAATACCTCTTTTAGATCGGTGACTTCAGCTGGATTCAGCACTACCGTATAGTCCGGGGTCACTATACCAACGAAGGGTGTAATACAGAATCCGGTCTGGGTGTGATATCGACCAAGACTGCCTATCATCTGGTAGCCACTGGCAGTTACTTCGATTTCCTCTCGGATTTCGCGGCGGACGGTTTCCTCAATGGAGTTATCGCCTGAATCGGCTTTGCCGCCAGGAAAGCAATACTGGCCACCAAAACGAATCCCCGGATGTCTCCGCGTAAAGATCACCGTTGGATTGGGTTTATCTACAATCAGCATAGCCACCGCTGCAACCTGAGCCGAGGCCCTGACTTGTTCGGGAACACTCGGTTCTGTGTGGGGATTTCGCAGATCTACAGCAGCATCTGTTGCCCTGATAATCCTGACAACATTATCCAGGTCAACGTCCTTT
Source organism: Gammaproteobacteria bacterium (assembly GCA_002697205.1). GTDB lineage: Bacteria > Pseudomonadota > Gammaproteobacteria > Pseudomonadales > Azotimanducaceae > UBA9926. The sequence goes on along the minus strand of NZUN01000025.1, from coordinate 8,366 downwards.
TTCTTAAATTGCAGCGTCATCGGATACCTACCTGAGCAAATAGACGATTTTTTTCAGGCCAGGTATCACTCGCCACGCATAACGTCTCTGAGTTCACGATAACCAATAATTCGGATACCCTGCTGTTCCGCGTACTCTCTTAAGACAGGCCCATGAAAAGCCATATAATCTGCATGACGAGAAACATGAGTATCTGCTATAGCACTTAGCTCTTCACTGTCTTTGGCAGGGTGAAACAGAAGATGGGTTAATCCCGGTTCTATAGCATCAATCAATCCTTGGTAAAAATCCATTTTGTCCTGCTTGGCTATCAAAGTTTCGATGATTATCTCGTCGAGCATGGGCACCTTGCTTGCATCAATCGCTTCCAAAGCCTGCAAATAGGCATCAGCCATATCGCCTTGACTGAGCGCCTGTAACCGCGCTCGGGTTATACGCGGTAGAAAAGCGGGCACTTCATATTCTGCTGCCAAAGACAAATAGGTAGGCAGGAATTTAGGATGAATCACCGACCCCATATGGGTATCGATATGCGTCACATCGATACCTGCCGCCAATGCGGTGTCAATCTGAGCTCTCATTTCGCCCCGCGCGGCTTCCTCAGTTACATGACGAATTGCGTCCTCTCGGGTATGCCACAGATAACCCTGCCTATCCACCAACCCGGTCCCGGCATCACGTGAGCTTAGTGCTGGCCAACGATACAGTGGATACTCTGCCGTCAGCGTAAGGTGGACGCCAATATCCCATGACAGATTATGCTGCGCCATATGCGCCGCTTCCAGAAACCAACCCGCATTGACGATCACCGATGCGCAGCTAGCCGAACCGCCTGACAAACATGCCTCGGTTGCCACATTAGCAGCATGGCAAAAGCCCATATCGTCGATATGGGTAATCAGTACCCGATCTACTGGTTTGAAACCCATTTTTTCAAGAAATTGGTTCATAGACCTACCCTAGTGTAAACAGTCCCTGGCCATTGACAGAACCCGCACGACCACAGAATTCTTCATCCGCCATGCTGNATAACAGGTCACGGTCCTCAGTATTTGCCCAGGTACGCTTGCCATCCCCGGTAAGACATGCAACATGACCCATNTGAGGCATGCCCCCACCATACATGACTGTATAGGATTCGATAACGACCTNGCCGTTAAAATTATCGAGGCTCTCNCGCGTGGGCATTGCATCAACTTCAGACTGTACATCAGCGAATTGAAAATCCTGGGAAGGCGGTGTTGCTGAATAAACTCCAAAAGCATGCTTTGTTAAGAAACCACCATTGGCTGTNATCAAACCTTTGTCACTGGGATTCAACCTGGTCAATTCAACCATCCTCGCTATGCTATGCATAACATAGTTATTAAGCGGTCCACCGCCNAAAGTCAGCCCACCTGTAATGGTCAGAGGCTTNGACTGGTCCAGGCCTAACTCCGTGGCAGCGACCTGCACAGCCGATGGAAAACAACTATAGACATCCACCAGGCTCAGATCGGANGTCGAAAGACCTGCCAGATCAAGCGCTCTTTGACCAGCAANGCGAATAGCGGGGGAACTATACAAATTGTCCCTTTCTGAGACCATGTAGGTATCATGAGCCGCNGNACCAGACCAGGGGAATACCCACAAAGCCGGGTCAATAGCATAGNGTTTTGCCACCGCAACACTACACATAATGAGCGCCGCTGACATATCCACTGCATTNTTTGAGTTCATCANTTTTGGATAGGGAAAGCTAATCATACGATTACTATCAGAGGGCGTTCGAATCANTTCTGCATCGAGCTGCTTTCTCAGCCAGGCATGCGGATTTTGCTGAGCAACCGCGCTAAAACCTGCCCACAGCTCTGAAATACGGCAAATGTGTTCACTGACCGATTCTCCTCGCTGNTAGCGTATCGCATTCTCAAAGATAGGATACATCTGCAGCGGCGACTGGATACNCCGTGCCTGTTCAGCACTGCCAGACATCGGCACTTCAATATCCAGCATGTCATCATAGGANCCTGACGTCTTGGTGTAAGCCATTTCTCGACCGGCTTTAAGCAATTTTGCCTGGGTATGNCCTACTTCCGCCCCAGTCAGTAAAACNNANGAATTCTTACCCTCTAAGATGTCAAGTGCTGAACGATTCACCAGCGCCTGCACAGAGTTGCCACCAAACGGTGTGCCAATCAATTCAGCATCAGGTGAGCCAAGCCTGCTGGCAACATAGCCTGCGGGTTGCTTATATCGCCAACGGCCCCGCACAACACGTACTGAATCCAGGTCTGATAATATGCCCGGATGACCCGTATCNTCTGCGGCTGCTTGGGCAGCACGAATCATCAGCTCAACGGGTTCCAGAGCCTGATCAACATCCGCGACTTTCTGAGCATGCTGCGCTATGCCAACGATAATCGGTGTATTTGGGTTCATAGTCTGATCCTGCGCGGAAACAGTCTGCATTCTGCCATAGTCAGCAGTANTTTTCAGACCCNGGTNAGGGTATTGGCCATTCAAATACGGACATTTTATGTCGAATATCTTACTTAAACNTGGCCCACTGTAGACAGACAGCCCAAACTAGGCCCTAATCTGATACACGACATCGTTCAGGACCAATCATGCANNTAGCGGTTACTGCCTGGGATCTCAGTAATACCGATGCCTTGAAATCCATACCCGATCAGGCAGTTNTTGCTGAGGACATGGGTTTCAGTGGGTTCTGGTTACCAGAAAACCATTTCATTGGAACGGCCTCACTGGCATCGCCTCTACTCCTGCTTGCGGCTGCGGCTGCAAAAACAAAAACCATCCGACTCGGNACAACTTCCTATTTATTACCCATCCGCAACCCCGTAGAAGCAGCCGAAGATGTGGCCACTCTTGACTGCATCAGTAACGGCAGGTTGATTCTCGGCATAGGCAGGGGTTTCAACGATAACCTATTCGAGATTTACAATATCGACCCAAAACAGAAACGTAGCATCTTCAAGCAACACCTGGAGATCATGATCCAGGCCTGGCAGGGGTATCCTCTGCGCGAACCAGNGGGAAAAGAGCCGGTCTACCTNTCTCCCAGACCAATCCAAAAACCTTATCCTGAGATCTGGGTTGCGGCTTTCGGCCCATTGGCACTAAAACAGGCTGCCAGTTTCGGGTTGCCTTATCTAGCCTCTCCCATGGAGAGNCTGCCCCGATTAATAGCCAATATGGGAATCTACAACCAGGCATTGAGTCTNACNAAGCACGCCNATGTTCAAACCATCCCAATAATGCGCACGATTTTCATCAGTGACAACAAATCACTCAATGAGGAAGTTACANNCAACCTGGAGACTGAAGCAAGACAACGTTCAAATCAGTNGCTAACCGATCTGGAGCCCAGCTACCTGGTGGGAAATAGCCAGTCAGTGCGGAATAGCTTGCAACAATACAAAGACAAAATTTCAATGAATTATTTGATAGCCAGAGGGAGAATCAGAGGCGTTTCCATTAAGGACCAGCTAACCTCACATCAGCNNCTCCTGGAAATCACCCAGGATTGGCGAAGCTAATCTATCACTTTCAGCAGTTGCCCTGGTTCAGGCTGACCGTTCGGGTACAAACCGTTAATCACCCTGAGTTTATCCAGNGCNTAGTTTGAAATAGGTGACTGTNCTGCAAGTTGTTCCATGGTCGTGCCCTGTTCGGCGCGAACAACCTGAACTTTGGGCACACGAGCAATGGTAAAATCATCCCTGGCCATTTTTCCAAAACTAAAAATNATCGAAATAAAACGTTTATCATCGGCTACTTTACTTAAGTCAAACTTTCCAGAACCCTGCATAATGTAGGCAATTCGTCTGCGNAGGTCGAATACCACAGCAAGGCGAACNGGTCGCCTCCCAAATGGAGAATCAACACGCTCGGCGATACCCANAAAAGCCGGCATACCACCAATGGTCANGTTTCGCCCCTCCCGCAAAACATAATTCATACGCTCACTGACAAATTTCTCCGGGGTTGCCCCTTTATAGAGTTTACTCGTTGTCAAAAAGAAACTGGCATCTCCGGTCTGAGACACAAACTGTACGCCGCGAGGCGCTTGTTCCTGACGCCAACCCTCAGGGAAGGCAAACATAACCCCCAGACGAGGATGNTAAAATCGGGTATTGCGAACAACACCCGACTGCCTTGATGGGCCGTAAGCAAGTCCATTGAGNTGCTCAAGAAATTCATCAGNACGGATGAACTCGTCATAATCAAGCAACAACTGGTTTGACTCTCTAATGGCTTCTCCATAACGAGTGTCNTGATCCGGGTGACTGGACAGGAAACCATGATAAACCTGCGGCGGNCTCTTCTCCAGGCGAGCCTGTTCTATTTCGATCCTGTCTTTGTTCTTGAGAATTTCTATTGTTNTGAGCATTGCCTCCGGTGAATAGCCTGCTTTGGCCATATAGCTAGCACCTACCTGATCAGCTTCAAGCTCAAATTCGCGGCTGTAACCNGTTATTAATACGCCGCCCAACACCTGNCCCAGTTCTACGATGCCGGGCTGTCCTGTAAGAATCGCGGCTCCAACCGANACAATGTCCTGCACTTTGCTCCGGGTTTTGCGGCGCAAGCCATGCTTTTCNGTTATATGNGCGATTTCATGACCCAGTACAGCCGCCAACTCCGATTCAGAATTCATNTGCACGAGCATGCCGCGGGTGATATAGACAAATCCGCCTGGAAGCGCAAAGGCATTAATCATATCGTCGTTGAGCACAGTGAAATAGTATTTCAATTCTGGCCGACTGCTCTGAGCTGCGATGCGGTTACCAACCTTTGCTACGTATTCCTGAAGGGCAGGATTCTTGTACACGCCGAATCTACCGACAATTTTCTGATGTTCGGCGGCACCCTGTTTGATTTCTTTTTCCTCCGACAGGGCAAACCCCATTTGCGGGGTCGTTTCCANAANAAGAAAGAGGAAAAGAAGCTTGCGCCAAGATGTCATTTTAGCTGCCTTATATTGATACTNNANACTCTATTGTTNTGTTAAGTGCCATGCAATCCTGTTCTGCTGTCTAGACAGTTATGCTTAAAANGCCCNNTCAGCCAGGCTCGCANCAATACTGCCATAACCATGCCTTGCTTGNACANAACGCCTACTTCANCATAAGCTAATCAAAACCTATAGCTGATTATTATTNCCGCGCAAACCTGAAAATCAACTGAATAAGCTCNAGTATTTGCACCTTCTGCTTGTTTCTGAATAATACAAGTAAATGAGTCATGNTAACCTGCCATGCGAAAGCAGNTATTANTTTCTTTCCTTAATCTGCTCATCAGCTGTGTGGTTCTGTCTGCGATGGCTGAAGCCACCTTGCCTGCTGCGAAAGAGCAAGACTCTACTCAGCGATACCTCCAGAATAGACAGCAATGGCAAGAGAAAATAAGTCTGCTTGAGCAGGAAGCAGGGCCCTTCTCGTTGCAAATGATCGAACCCCTAAAAAATTATGCCTTGTTACTAGCAAAAAATANTGACCGTGAAATGGCTGTTGAGGCATTGCGNCGAGCTCAGCACATNCTGCACCGCCAGCAGGGCGTGCATACCCCGGAACANCTCAACNTGATGCATCAGCTAGTGTCAATTTCTCTGCAAGGTCACGACTACCTCAATGCAGACGGCNTGCAGGCATTCATCTTCTACCTGTCCAATCGAGACGATAACCTCGACTCAAAAATAACCGCTCAACGGGCACTGGCCAACTGGTATCTGAACTCAGGTCAGTTCAAACTTGCGATCACAACAGTNACAAAGACAATTGANCTGGTAGAATCGCGCGAAAATGATCAAAGCCTACGACTCATTGAACTGNTGTTAGACAAGACACTCTACCGNCAGATGGCAGGACTCTGCTGNAACAGGAAATATCTCGAAGAAGCACTGCAGATTGCCGAGTCAGCACAGGCGGCGGTTGATATCAAAGATGANATCCAGTTTCGCCTGGCCGATGTCAGNCTGTTAGAGAGCCAGCANGCAAGAGCAATATCGCACTGGCAACGCCTGTCAACATCAATTACCAGCGGGCCCAGATTAATCACCGGCAGCCGGAAGTTCAACGACCGTGAAGAAATAANAAAGCGATACTATCGAGTTACTGATGACCCGCTAAGGCGGCAGTTCCTGCAGGAGATGAGCCGGGAACAAAAACGCATAGACCTGTACCTGCCACCCCAGTTTTTTACTGTAAATAACAATCTGGAGCGGTTGCCCATTGTTATCAGAAAAGCTGGCGAGATCACCCGCAACAAGGAAAAATTAAGCCAAACCGTGGGATCTCCTTTTGCATTCCTGAGAGAACAACTTGAACAGATATTACCCCTGAGACTGCAAAAAACCGATGGCATGAACACGCTCAGTCTGAAGCTGAACTTTACGGTGACAGACAAGGGCAGGGTAAAGGAAATTCGTATTGAAGGAGAAGCACCCCGCTCCCTGAAAAAACTCCTGCGCGACACCCTCATTACAAGCCGTTACCGCCCCGCGCTAGAATCTGGCCAGCCGATAACAACCCATGACGTCTCAATCATTCAAACTTTTACAACTTATGATATAAATCCGACATGAAATACTTTGCAGGAACTCTTCTCTATTTGGTTCTATCGGTATCAGCTTTTGCTCAACAGGCTGTGCTCGGGCACACTTACTCTGACCCGTTTATAGCAGACCCGGGACAGGCACAGATTTTTGACGAATTAAACCGGTTGTTCAAAACAGACCTGGAACAAGCAGCGAAGCTTGCCTATGAACAAGCCAATAAGCTGCTAGCCTCCGAAAAACATGCTGAAAATCCCGCTCTGGCGGGGCAAATGTTGAGCAATGCAGCTATCGCCGATGCAGCCCTGGGACGCTACCAACAAGCCGCACATACTTTTGAGCAAGCGCTCACACTAATTGAAGCCGAATACAAAGTATTCAGCCCGAACCTCATAAACGCCCTACTAGCTTCAGGTATAACCTCGATTGAACTAAAAAAAATGCAAGATGCCGAGAATAAATTTCGCTGGGCCCAGCACATCCAGCATCGACAGGGTGGTGTTTTCAACATAAACCAAACTGAAGTAAATGACTGGTTGACAAGACTTCACCTACTTCAGAACCAACTTGCTGCTGCCGACCTGGTTCAGAGATTCGGTTTAAGAATTGCAGAATCTAATTTTGCATTGGGCTCTGATTCCCTGAATGATGCAAGACTAAAAGCAGCCGCTTACTTTTCCGAGCGAGCTAGCCAGGTACCTTTTGGAAAGGCGGAAAATTATTTGCTGAGTCGAGACTATATATTTCGTCAATCTGTAGTGCTCTACAAATCTGCTATTGCATCCGTAGAATCAACTCATGGTCATAATGACCCGAGATTGATTGAACCTCTTAGAAGTTTTGCCAAGACCAGAATCAGGCAGGGAACCAGTACCAGAGCGGCCATACCTCTGCTCGAAAGAGTCTTAGGTATTATAACAAAACAGAGCACAGTAGATCCTCTTGACCATATAAGAGCATGGCTCGAACTTGGAGATATCTACATCATTTCCGGCGACAAGCAGGCCCGCACAGCCTACGCTGCCGCCTGGGTCTTGCTGGAAAATTTACCCGATGAAACCGAAGCGCGGAACAGCCTATTTACCGAACCCAAGCTGTTATATCCTAATAAACTGGCGCCCCTGTTGCTGGAGAGGCGACCAGTCGCCACTGGCCCAGATGAAGATGAATTCTACGCCGACATCAGTTACGTTGTCAGCGAGGCAGGTAAAGTTGAGAAAATCGAAGTTCACGACAAAAATGTACCCCATTCCCAAGTCAAAATACTAAAAAACCTTCTAATGGGAAGCCGTTTTCGACCTCGCCTTATCGCTGGCGAACCAGAGGAATTCCTTAAACACCACCGCCAGACTTTCCTTCTGTTAGCGCAGAGTCAAGAACCCTCGTCGGCCGATGATAACCCCCAGGAAGCGGAGTCAACAGTTCCTACAGAAGCTGCTCCCCCAGACGACATAGCAACCCGGCAGGTAGAATAAAAACCAACCCCATTAAGGTTTGGTTTTTTATCCGCCAAGAATAAATTGCCGCAATTGCTCTGCCAGACCCTGACAGGCCGCATTCCCGGGACGTGCCAGAATCGGTATCGGCACTATCAAACCTGCGATATAGGAGGTGCCATTAGCATCTGCACTGATCTGCCCTGCAGCGCTAAGGTTGTGGAGATCCCAGATAGAGGCTTGATAGGAAGCATCCTGCTCCCAGTAACTCATGCCGAAACAGCCGCCACCAAAAGTACTGATAGTACAGCTCATGGAGCCCCCGCTATCGACCGTAACTGTGTCTCCTTCGATCCAGGCAAGGTAGCGAA
>NZUN01000024.1 GCA_002697205.1 Gammaproteobacteria bacterium | reverse complement strand
CTTACTGCACAAAGATTGCCGAGGTTGCACCACTTGCAGCACGTCAAACCAAACACCTGGTGACACAAATTGGCTTGCCAGCGGACATCGAAGCATTAGTGCGAGAAGAACTGCGCTACACCGGTCGGGGATTGGCGAGCGACGATGGTAAAGAAGCGGTGCGGGCGATATTCGAAAAACGTAAGCCGGTATTTACCGGCCGATAACCACGTCCGATCCGCAAAGATTCTTGGCATCCTTAACGCCACGGTCAGGCAGGGGTTCCACCAGAGCCGGCATTTAGGGATAATTCATAACTCCAGGCTTACTTTGGGACTTCTGCTTTGAAAATCGGACTGATATCAGACACCCATATACCGGAGGCAATGCCGGAACTCTGGCCTCATGTTTACCAACAGTTTTATGATGTGCAAGCAATCCTTCACGCGGGTGATATCTATGATCTAAGTGTCATCGACAGGTTGCAGGAAATTGCGCCGGTTTACGCTGCTCGTGGCAACGGCGACGATGGCTCTGCAGGCCGCTGCATTCAACCCGATGACGACAGACTGCGTGAAGTCTGGTCACTGGAATTCAACGGTTTCCGCATTGGCCTTACTCACTACATTCCCATGCCGGAGATTCCCCCCGATATCACGGTCAGTAAATGGCTTGGCAAGCTATTTCCCGAAGCAAAGCCCGATGTGCTCATTTATGGCGACACCCATGTTGAGCAGATTGATATGATTGACGGGGTGCTCTGCGTAAACCCGGGTTCGCCGACCTATCCGCATAACCTCAATATGCAACTGGGCACCATTGGATTCCTGCACCTGGATGAAGATCAGCCAAGGGCAGAGATATTGCAGTTGACTGAAGAGGGTGTCACGCCATTTGACTGGGCAGCTTCCAGACGGCCCTGGTAGGTATCGCTAGCCGAAATTCCCGATTCAGGCAACGCCAAAACAATTTATAGAACAACCCTGGAAACCGAGACGCCGCTCTCAGGATGAAGCATTACATGTGCGGCTGTCATCTGCTTGATACCAAGATCGAGATTAGGTGATCCCGAATAGGCCGCCAGGGTGCTGCCGTGTTCCATAGTGGTAAACACATGCACATGGCCCAGTGCCAAGTAATGGAACCGTGAAGCCTCGATTTCATCAGGCGTGATCAGTGACGAGTACATTTCCAGACCACGACCAACGTAATAGCCATGTGCCAGACCGATATGCCAAGCCTCATCATCATGTTCAGGTATGCCGGTAAGGGGCTTATTTCCAGGATGATGATCGACAATTCCTCTGCCCCAGATTCGTACGCCGAGAGACGGGAAATCAACGCATCCGCCATCGGCTTCGCGAATAAAGTGGATGTGCTCACCGGCGTCCTTCGGATCGTAATGGTGGTAAATGGAATGGTCGGCCAGACAATCGTGATTCCCCGTGATCATCACCACAGGGCAGTTGATTCGTGCCAACTGTGCTGTTGCGAACTCAAGGCAGTGATCTTTGACGCGATTGTGATCAAACAGATCACCTGCCAGCAAAAATAAATCGACGTCTAGCTCAAGCGCCTTGTCAACAACCCTGGTTAAACCGGTTTCAGCGGCGCTATGTCCGTCCAGTCCGGTCCGATTATCTAGATGGATATCGGACGTATGTAAAATCCTGCAGGTCGATGTCGTCATTATCGCATCGCCTCCTATTGGTAACCTGGACCCTTGTCAGTTAACGCACACAACTAATTTCATTGCTGAGCTAACATTACCCCAAATGCAGCCTGCAGTAATGATTCAACTGCCGCGTAAATCACCTCGCATGCAGGCGCACTGGCACATCTTTAATGCCACGGATGAAGTTATTAGGTAAGCGAACCACGTCACCAACCAGTTCCACCTTGCTGAATCGCCTGGAAATTTCTTCCCAGAGCACTCGCAACTGCATCTCGGCCAGGCGATTACCCATACAGCGGTGGATACCAAATCCAAAAGCAACATGCTGGCGTGCGTTTGGCCGGTCGATGATAAATTGATCCGCATTTTCGAAAACGCGCTCATCACGGTTACCGGACAGGTACCACATGATGACCTTTTCGCCTTTCTTTATGAGCTTGCCACCCAGTTCATAGTCTTCAAGTGCGGTTCTACGCATGTGGATAACCGGCGTCTGCCAGCGAACCATTTCGGATACCATGTTGGGGATCAGAGCAGGATTGTCGCGCAGTTTTTGATATTCATCCGGATGCTCATTCAAGGCAATGACACCGCCGCTGATGCTGTTTCGTGTCGTATCATTGCCGCCGACGATCAATAGCAGTAATGTGCCCAGGAACAGCCCCGGGTTCTCGTTCATTGTTTTTGTATCTTCACCGTGAGCAAGCATTGAAATAAGATCAATGCCCGGTGGTGCTGCTGCGCGCTCCTGCCATATCTGGTAGAACATTGCGGCAGCTTGCATTAATTCCTGGTAGCGTCCTTTCATGTCGATACTGTCGTCCCCGGTCACCTGGGGTACGTTGGTCGTGATATCCGACCAGCGAATCAACTTGTGACGCTCTTCGTAAGGAAACCCTAATAAAGTCGCCAGCATCCGACCAGTCAATTCAATTGAAACTTGCTCAACCCAATTAAAGGTCTTGCCGACAGGCAGGCCCTCAAGGATGTCGATGACACGCTCTCGAATAACCGGCTCCAGCTCGGCAATGTTCGGCGGTGCAACAGAGGGTGTGACCGCCTGGCGCTGCGGACCATGCCTGGGCTGATCGAGTTGGATGAAACTCTCACCCTGCAGTTCCTGAGACTCTATCTCTTCAGCCTCAACAATGGAAATCCCGCCGGCTTCGGAAGAAAACACTTGATGATTGGTGTCGATTTCCTTAATCAAATCATGGCTGGTCACCGACCAGAATGGCCCGTTGGCACTGTCTGCCAGATAATGAACCGGCGCTTCCTCTCGCAGTCGAGCAAACCAGGGTCGCCAGGTATCGCCGGAAAACAGTTCCGGCCGACTGACATCAATATCTTCCAGTGGCGTGTTGGCTACCACATCTTGTTCTTGCGTTTGATTGACGATGTTCATAAGCGCTTAGTCCTCAGGCGTAACCGACCCGGTGCTGGATAAGTTTGAGTCTCCATTCTAACTATGATACTAATTAACACAAGCAATATGCAAAGGGTCAATATGGAGAAGTATGAAGGGTTGTTGTTCGACGCGGATAACCACTACTACGAAGCGGAGGATGCCTTTACGCGTTATGTGCCAAAGCGCATGCAGAAACGCTGCGTGGAATGGGTGGAGATGAAAGATGGCAAGAAATTTCACTTGGTTGCCGGGAAACTAAACAAGTCTGTTGGCAACCCGACCTTCAATCCAGTTTCAAAGCCCGGGGTTCTCCGTGAGTATTACCATGGCAATCCGCGCGGCAAAACATTCGTTGAGTTAACGCATTCGGCGCTAGGACCGATGCCGCCAGAATACATGGACCGTGATGCCCGAATTGATCGCATTAAGGAACAGGGCCTTGAGGCTATATGGTTATTTCCCACCGCTGGAATCCTCTACGAACAGCCCATGGTTCATGATATCGATGCGATGTGCACTTTATTCGAAGGTTTCAACCGTTGGCTGGATGATGACTGGGGATTTTCCTACAAAGATCAAATCTTTGCTGCACCCTACATCACACTCGCTGATGTCGATTTTGCGTGTCGCGAACTGGAAAAGGCGTTAGAGCGGGATGCACGAGTGCTTGTTATGCGCCCTTCCGCCGTATGTACCCGCGACGGTTATTTTGCAGCGTCGCATGAGCGCTTTGACCCTTTCTGGGCGAGAGTTAACGAAGCGGGTATTGTCGTCGTTGCGCATGTTGGCGCCAATGGCTACACAGCCAATGGCTATGGCGGAAACGCGACACTGGCAGCGCTTGGCGGTGGTCGCAAACCTTCGGTTGCCGGTCTTATCTCCGAGAGAGCTATCTATGATTTTTTGTTGACCCTTGCCTACGACAAGCTATTCGAGCGATTCCCCAACCTTCGAATTGCCTCGGTAGAAAACGGCTCAGGCTTTCTGCGCGAACTTTTTATTAAGCTCGAACAATCTAAAGCAAGAATGCCAAAGTATTACGATCAGGACCCGGCTGAACTTTTCCGCCAACATGTGTGGATTAACCCCTTCTGGGAGGACAAGATTTCCGATGTGGTTAAACATATGGGCGCAGATCGTGTGCTTTTCGGGTCGGATTGGCCGCATATGGAAGGCATGGAACACCCCCAGGACATTTTCGGCGATCTTGATGGCGTCGATCTGGCCCAGCAACAAATGATATTGCATGACAATACAGCGGCTCTTAATCAACGCAAGGCGCTGTAAACAATGGCTGGCCAGACACAAGCAAAGAAAAGAGATACACCTGAGCAAACCGAATTTCGTGAATACGCGCGCGCATGGTTAAGCGAAAATAATCCACCCCTGCCCGGTTTCAAACCAATCAAAAGTGGTGTTGAGATGGTGACAGACGAGCAACGGGACTATTATTGTGGCTGGCAGAAGGCCGCTTACGACGCAGGTCTAATCGGTTGTGATTACCCGGTGGAATTTGGTGGTGGCAGCCGCACCAAATGCCAATCAGTCGCTAACCAGGAAATGGCTCTCGCCAAAACCCCTGTCTTTGCCGGTATTATCGGTTTAGGCATGGCAGCACCAACAATCTACTTTCACGGATCAGATGAATTAAAGAAATTGACCTTACCTAAACTTTTCTCTGGCGAAGAGTTGTGGTGCCAGGGTTTTAGTGAGCCTGGTGCCGGCTCGGACCTGGCCAGTGTGCAAACGTTTGCCAGGCGTGATGGTGATAAATGGATTATCAACGGCCACAAAGTATGGACTTCAACGGCGAATTTCGCCACCTGGATGATTCTGCTCGCGCGTACCGACAAGGCAGACAAGTATAACGGCCTGTCATACTTTGTGGTGCCGATTAAATCGCAGCTTGGCAAGTCAGTGACCGTGCGTCCTTTGGTCAAAATCACGGGAGAAGCAGGCTTCAACGAAGTGATTTTTGATAACCTGGCGATCGATGACGGTTTTCGCCTAGATGAAGCAGGCAAAGGCTGGCAGGTTGCGATGACCACATTGGCTCATGAACGCAGCGCAGGAGAAATGACCACACCAAACGCTGGCGGGCAACGCGCTCTGACCCGTGACAAAGTATCAGGTAATCAATCGCCTCTGATAGCGCTTGCAAAAAAGTGTTCCCGAAACGGGATACCTGCTATCTACGATGCTCATATTCGGGATCAGATCATGAAGATGCTGATACGTTCTGTCGGCATCAAACAAAACCGCCGCTTAAAGGGTGTGCCGGCACTGGCCAACCCTCAAAGACTGGCTTTGCAGGATAAGCTGCTCAGTACTGAATATATGCAGGCCATGGCTGCCATTGCGATGGAGATCGAAGGCATATCGAGCACGTTGAGTCACGAAGATGAAAAGGCACCCGATGCAGGTCGTTGGCCGTTTGCCTACTTAAGCTCGTTCGGTGGAACGATCGCAGGCGGCACCAACGAAATCCAGAAAAATATTCTTGGTGAACGTATTCTAGGTCTGGCTAAAACCAAGTAGTAACAGGAAAAATCATGGCTCAAGCAACAGCCCAACCAAAAAATTTCGGTTTTGGCGAAGACGAACGTGCACTGAAAGACATTGCAAAAAAATTTTTCCAAGACAATTTACCCACCAACCAACTGCATAGCCTTGTTGCTGCCGATAGCAGTGCAATGCGAGGTGGACAATGCTGTTGGGATCTCGGTCTGTGGCAACAGGTGGTCAACCTGGGTTGGTTGATGGCTGCAGTACCAGAAAGGGCTGGAGGACTCGGTATGTCCGCTGTTGCGGTGGCAGGGTTGGTGGAAGAGGTAGGCCAAGCAGCCTTCCCCTGCCCTCTGATATCGACATTGAATACGACCTACATTTTGAAGGCCTGTAATAGTCAACCTGCCGAACAGGCGCTGGGGTATATTGTTCAAGGCAAGTCGTTCAGTTATGCATCATGCAATCGGCATGGTTCCTGGGAACATATTGAATCTGATTTAGTGGTAGAAAACGGCGTTATCAACGGCAGTGTTTATTTCGTACAGGACGCCCAAAAAGTCGACTACTTTTTGGTTAATGCAAAAACTGACAGTAAAGTGGTTCTTTATGTTATTGATGCAAATGCCCAGGGACTGGCAATTAATCCAAACTCGATTGTTGACCTGACCCGGGATCAGGCGACCCTGGTTTTTAACGACGTTGCTGTAGACGCCAGCCAACTTGTTGCATCAGGTGCAGAATCTTTGAATGCCCTGGCTACCGCCACCGCTGCCTGGTTAGTCCTACTGAGCGCAGATATGTGTGGCGCTGCAGAATGGCAGCTACAGACGACGGCAGAATATGCCAGAACAAGACAGCAATTTGATCGCACCATTGGATTTTTTCAAGCTGTGAAACATCCCCTGGTTGAGTTTATGATTGAAATTGATCAAGCCAGATCACTCCTCTACAACGCTGCCTGCGCAATTGATCACGAACCTGATATGGCCGAACAATATGCCAGAATGGCCAAGGCGGTGGCAAACGATGCAGTCGGCTTTGGATCTAGAAAATCCGTTCAATTACATGGCGGAATCGGCTTTACATGGGAATGTTATGTCCACCTTTACCTCAAGCGTCAACTACACAGCCAGGCCTTGCTTGGCGATGCGACTTACCAGAGAGAAAAATTAGCCAAGTTAGTACTTTCCAGTTAAGCAGGAACCTAGATATTCGCCGGCAGGAATCGCCAGCCTCGCCAGTTCAACAGGGATGCCGCACGCATACTGTTGTATTTAAGGCACGTTATTAACATGACGACCCGTTCGGGAATGGATTTATGCTGGAATCATAAATCCGGATTTCCAGCGATTGAGTGCTTAACAAAGAAAACCCAACGACAGTTCCAACTAGGCGTTCGGTTCTACATTGAGTCGTGCGACTTCTGCCATCATGCGTAACGCCTGCTCATCGCCCGTGATCGTCAAACCAGTAATGCCGCTGTTTTCCCAATCTCTGAAGCGATTCTGAATTCTTTGTCGGTCACCGATAAGTGCACCCTGGTCAACAAATTCATCGGGTACCGCATCTATTGCTTCACCCTTACGTTTAGCAAGATACAACTCCTGGATTTTCTCAGCTGCTTCGCCGAAGCCACGGCGGATCATCATTTCCTTATGAAAATTCTTGGTTTTATGACCCATACCACCGACNTAAAGCGCGATGCCTGGTTTCATTCGATCCAGACCAGTTTTTACATCNTCGGTAATCACAACGTTGCTCATGGCCTGNCAATCAAAATTATCAGCTGTCTTACCGGCTTTNTTCAGTCCAGCTTCAATCCAGGGTTTGTAGGTNTCATAGTTCTCNGGCACAAGCCCAAGGGGCAGCCAGCCATCGGCAATTTCTGCCGTCAGTTTCACCGTTGAGGGCATCCCAGTCCCAAGCCAAATTGGAATATCTGGATTCATGTGCAGGATGGATTTAAGGGGTTTACCCACACCCATCGCTCCATCACCAACAAACGGCAGTGAAATCTCCTTGCCTTCGTGCACAACCGGTTCTTCACGGCGCAGAATTTTTTTCATGATCAAAACGTAATCTTTAATTCGNTAGTACGGCCTACCCCAGGGTTGACCGTACCAGCCTTCAACAATCTGCGGNCCAGAAACACCAATACCACAGATGACGCGATTTCCCCCTGCGAGGGCGTCGATGGTCGCAATTGCCATTGCCGCATTAGCTGGTGTCCTACCTGCAAGNTGAATGACTGCGGTGCCTAATCGGATGCGATCCGTTTTTGCCGCNAGATAAGCGAGNGGGGACAGCGCATCAGAGCCATACGCTTCGGCCGTCCAAACCGTGTCATAACCCAATCGTTCTGCCAGTTGAACTTTCTCAACGGGTATTCGAAGCTCGCCGCCAGAATAGCCCAGCATTAATCCAAGTTTCATTTCAACAATCTCCTAACTAAAAAAATATGATCTTATGCCTAGGCTCAAATAGTTCGGTNACCTGCAGCAATACAACCCAGACCTGGATGAGCTTTCTTACAAATATTCTGGCATAACTAGTATCATAGATTTATAGTGANCAGCAATGCAACCTATGAACAAATAGTCTGGAAAAGAATCAATGGCCAAAAANACCTCAACCGAAAGAGCCGCGATAAGGGTAGCACGGAATATAGTTCAGGATATTCAAGATCGTGCGNTAAGACCAGGTACNCCGCTTGACCCGGAGTATGTAATGGTCGAGAANTTGGGTGTGGCTCGNGCCACGGTTCGTGAGGCGCTNCGTTTTCTTGAGTTGCAGGGCNCNCTTCGCATTAAAGCCGGNCCTGGTGGCGGCCCGGTAGTGAATGTTCCCCATACANACCATCTTGTCAGCGCCATTTCACTGCAGCTGCAGTTCGCGAATGCATCCTTCCAGGCGGTCATNGATGCCCGCATGTCAATCTACCCGGTACTGGCGGGAGAAGCNGCAAAAACNGCAACACACCAACATATCCAAGCGATTCAGCAGAGCATCGCTNGCATGCGNGCGGCGGTCAACGATTCTGATTCACTGACNCANGAGGCGCGGCAGTTTCACAATCTTGTTGCTGATGCATCCGGGAATATGGTGCTGGGGTTCCTTGTNAAAGCATTACATAAAATGTCTGAGGGCACGGGAATTCAATATGATTTGCGGCAACGAAAAGCCAGCGTTGAGAAAGCTGGCAGAGTGCTTTTGGCTATCGAAGCCGGCGATGCCGAAAATGCACGCAAGGTAACAGAAGANATGTTGGCGGCTGCACTGCGCTANTGGAAAAAGAACGCTCCCGATCTACTCGACAGNCCTGTGTCATGGTTAGCAGATCTTCCCCGGGGAAATCCGTTGCTTCCCGAACTTCAGGCAGCGCAGCTATAGCGCCTTCAATCAGCGAAAAAGAATACTTATTGCACCACCCGTTTCATNAAAAGGAGAATACAANTGGATCCGACTGATTACGAAAACATTCGTTACCAAGTGGAGGATGGTCGCGCCCGTATTACACTGGCGCGACCGGAAAAACTGAATTCGATTTCGTACGATTTGCTCCAGGAACTGCAACATGCACTTTGGGAGGCTGACGATAATCGTGACGTACACTGCATTATTCTNCGAGGCGAGGGTCGNGCCTTCTGCAGCGGATACGATTTAACAGGGCTNCCCNCGCGCGGTAGAAGCAAAGAGTCCACCCGCCGTACTGGACGCAGTCACGATGATGACNTCTGGCTGATGGAACGAAACAATCGNTGTATCCGCTCTATCTGGGAAATCCATAAACCTACCATTGCTCAGATTCATGGTTACTGTCTGGCAGGGGGAACCGACCTGGTCATGGGTTGCGACATGCTGATCGCAGCCGATGACGCGAAAATAGGTTTCCCGGCGGCCAGATCAATGGGTGCCCTACCGAACAACCTGTGGATGTATCATTGTGGTCCCCAGTGGGCCAAGCGATTACAGTTGACCGGCGATTCAGTATCAGGCAAGGACGCAGCGCTAATTGGACTTGTCATGAAATCTGTAGCCGCTGATTTGCTGGAGGATGAAGTCGAGGGACTTGCAGATCGACTCAGTATCATCGATCCGGATTTGCTTGCGGCAAACAAGCGAATTAACAATTTAGGTCTTGAACTCATGGGCGCNCANGTTTTACAACGACTCGCTGCAGAGAATGATGCCCGCGCGCACCATGCCCCGGCAGTTCGCGAGTACGGGCGTTCATTCAAGGAGCACGGACTGAAGGAAACACTCCGAAAAAGAGACGCGCCGTTTGGNGAAGGCATGGCCCATGTTCANGAGCCGGACGGACGGATTGTGCATTAGTGCCTAAAGGCCGGGAATAGCCNTCCAAGCCTCGGCCTACGACTCCCACATCGACAAAAAAGTTCATCGGGGACAGGCTCAAATACCGGCTACTTAGGGGGACCCAATCATTGGTCACACCTTTGATTTCCTTACCGACCCGATCAACTTGATGAAACCAAAGTTGATTGATAGGGAGTGCTCATGCAGGCCCTGAATACGTTCTCTTAACTTAACTTAACTAGCTAATTCTGTACAATATTGCCAGAATTAGTAACCGAGAATCACATATCTATCGAATTACATTATTCTCAGGTGGATAAAAATGCTGTGGGATAAGTTTAAACACACCCGGATGGTGAAAATAGCGTCTAGCTATGCTGTGGTTGGCTGGATTCTACTGCAGGTCATCGAAACTATTCTCCCGACATTTAATTCTCCAGGGTGGATTGCCCAAACGCTTGTTTTTGCAATCGTACTTGGCTTTCCAGTCGCGCTCCTATTAGCTTGGGCCAGTGACACAAATGAAACGGCTTCCGCCGGGAAAATTACAGGCAATGCCCGTGTAGAGCTAAAACATAACAAGGTTTCAAAAAGCAAAGGATTCTGGGCCGTCGCTGCACTCAGTATTGTGGCTGCAGGATCTATGGCGTTTTTAATAATGCCAGATTTCTCCACATCACAGGGCTCAGAAAATTCAAGCCATAAGGTTATAACATCGCTTAACGACTCAATATTAAAATTGAAACTAAACCTTGGCCCGACTGGAGCACGAGGAATAGGCGGTCCAAGTGAAATCACTATTTCACCAGATGGCGCTCATGTAGCCTATGCAGTATTTGATTCACCAGCAATGTCTCTGCACCTGCGTGATCTCACTAGTTTTGAGGAAGACAAGGTTCTGGTCTCTTTGGTAGTGAGTCAAACAACGGGGTTCCCTCTTTTTTCCCATGACAGTCAATGGATATACTATTTTGATAATTCTGCGATTAAAAGAATAAGAATTGAAGGCGGATCTCCTCAAACACTAGTAGAAAACGGCGCTATGACCCGTGGTCTAATACCCAGTTCAACAAACCTCATTTTTACCAAGACCCTGGACTTTGGCCTTTACAGCCTAAATATTTCATCTGGTAAAGAGCAACTCCTCCTGGCAGGTAACGGATCTTTCCATCCTAGCTTCCCTGCTCCAATAGCCGATACTTCTTACATCCTGGTAACCCAAAGCCCGCTCCGAGAATACGGCCAGGCTTCTATTCACTTATTAGATTTGACCAACGGGGAAAGCAGGGAAATAATCTCGCAAGGATACAATGCGCGGTACCTGGATCCTGGCTTTATTGTATTCATCCGAGGAAATGCGATCTGGGCACAGCCATTTAATACTGAAGAAATGATGATTTATGGTGATGCAAAGCCAGTCATCTTCAATATCTATGCTTCCACAACAACTGGCAGAGCCAAGTACTCCGTTTCGAAAAATGGTACGTTAATTTACATTGATACCTCGCAATCAGCGGCCACATCAATTCGTAATGTAAACTCGCCGGTCTGGGTAGACCGCTCGGGGAAAGTAGACATCATTTCGCCTGAATTGGTTGTCCACGGGCACCCTCGGATTAGTCCAACACACGATGAGGCCCTTTTTACCGATATTGCAGCCGGCGAGCGGAGTGATATATGGGTGTACAATTTTGAAACGGATACCTTTGGAAGAAGGACCTTCGGTACAGGGACAACCGTTGGGCTTTGGTCCTTAGATGGGCAAAGAATCTTTTTTAACGATGATTTTGGGATTTCTTCGGTGGCCGCGAATGGTACAGATTCGCCCGTTNTAGAATTAAATATACCNCAGGGGCTCCCTCTGTCTATTGANCCGAATTCANNGGATTTAATTTTTTCCTCTGGCACAACTAATGAGCTTCTAATTTCTTCAACGGATCAGGNGCGGCCNGCGTCTAATCTAAATCTCGNTCCCCGAGGTGCCATTGCAAGAGAGCCTCGCGTTTCCCCAGATGGTTCATTCATCGCTTATTCNAGTAATGAAACGGGACGCTATGAAGTTTACATCAGAAGCTTTCCAAACATTAAAAATGGAAAATGGCAAGTCACACCCAATGGCGGCAATCATCCNATATGGAACCCTGTAGCCAATGAGCTTTTNGTCTGGAATGGAAACGACAATATTAAGTACTCTATAAAGTATCAATTAGCCAATGGTGNCTTAACTTTTTCTCAGCCCGAACCAATGTTCGGTTCAGGGTTTCAAAACGACGCCCAGGGCCCTTGGGACTATTCGCCGACNAGGGATAAATTTCTGATCATCGCCGAATCAAAAANCTCNGAAACCTTTATCTCTCAAACAANCGAATTAAGCTTTGTCAGCAATTGGTTTAGTGAATTAATGCACTTATGGCTCCCAGAATCAGACTAGACTACAAACTTTACGAGCAAACAGTAATTGCTATGGATGCGTTCTCTGCCATGATTATAGGGCAAGCCTGCTACTCGGTAGCAGAACCTTGGCAGACTGAAAAAGGTAATTGGGCTCAGGGCAGTAGCACAGGCCGCTACACAGGGNAGCTCACTGCACCGCACAGTATCAGCGCGGCTGGCCTTGNAGCTTGCGCACTTTGAACTTGCGGCCTTTTATTTTGCCATTGNCCAGTCGATTCAATGCCTGGCCGGCCGACTTGCGGTCAATGGCNACGTAGGCTGCGAAATCCATCACATCAATTTTACCAACCGCACTGCCGGCAATACCGCCATCACCGGTAAGGGCACCGAGGATATCGCCAGGCCGGACTTTATCTTTGCGACCAGCGGCAATAGCCANNGTCGCGAAAGCNGGTTCCGGCAGTAGCCCATTGTTGTTAGGCAGGGTCTGCAGTGCTTCGAAGGCCAATTCTCGGTTCTGGTAGGCGNAAATGGCATCCAGTTTANAGCGTTCGGTATCAGCGAACAGCGTNAGCGCCAGGCCATTTCGGTCTGCACGACCGGTGCGGCCAATTCGGTGTACGTAGGTTTCCGGATCGCGAGGCATGTCNAAGTTGATGACNGCGGNCAACCCATCTATGTCCAGGCCCCGGGCAGCCACATCCGTGGCCACCAATACCCGGCANCTCAGATGACGAAANTGCACCAGCACCTGGTCGCGGTCACGTTGTTCCAGATCGCCGTTCANCACTAGCGCGGCAATGCCGCTGCGATTTAGCTGAGCGCAAACTTCGCGNGTACTNTCTTTGGTGNTGCAGAACACCACGGCACTGTCAGGTCGAAAATGTCCTAAGAGTTTCTCCAGCCCCGATAACTTGTCTTTTCTCTGACAAATATAAAACTGCTGATCGATCTGACTNTTGNCGACCAGCGCATCAACGCTGACTTGTTCGGGCGATCTTTGAAAACGGCTGCTGAGGGCACGTATATCATCGGGATAGGTGGCGGAAAACAGCAGCGTCTGGCGCNTGCCTGGCGTCTGNTNNATGATGNNNCTGATATCATCAATGAAGCCCATTTCCAGCATACGATCAGCTTCATCCAGCACCAGGGTNCCCACNCGTCCAAGTGAAAGGGTTTGTTTACGCAGGTGGTCCTTGATGCGACCGGGTGTNCCAACCACAATGTGGGCACCGTGTTCCAGCGAGCCTATCTGCGGGCCGATGGACTGGCCGCCGCACANCACNACTACCTTGATGTTCTGTTGATAGCGGGCCAGGCGACGCACTTCACCGGCGACCTGGCTGGCGAGCTCACGGGTCGGGCACAATATCAGTGCCTGAGTACCAAAATCCCGTGGGTTCAATTTAGTNAGTAAAGGCAGGGCGAAGGCGGCGGTTTTGCCGCTGCCGGTTTTGGCCTGGGCAATCAGGTCTTTACCGGCAAGCCCCGGCGGCAATGCAGCANCCTGAATGTCGGTCATCTGCTTGTAGCCGAGGTTATCCAGATTGCCCAGCTGCGCCGGTGGCAANTTGAGGGTGCTAAANGCTAAATCGTTCACACTNCATCCTGTTCTGCTTCAAGCAGGCGTTGTTGGCGTTTTTCTTCTTCTTCCATAACCGCTTTTATCTCCAGCATCAAGCCATCCACATCGGCAGCACTTTCGTCCTCCTGGAAAAGACCGGTCAGNANCGTCTCGGGGGTGAGCTCGCCTTCCTCGTATAGCGCCCACATTTCCTTGGCATAATTGCTGCCCAGCAGCTCTGGNGCATAGAGACCGTAGTAGGCGGTTATATTATTAACATCTCTTTCCAGCATCGACTGGGCATGGTTATTCGCCGCGGCGTCAACTGCCTGNGGCAAATCAATGATNACCGGACCATAATCGTCCACTAACACGTTNAATTCAGACAGATCACCNTGNACCAGGCCGNCGCAGAGCATNTTNACTACGTANTCCATCATTACNGCGTGNTCTTCAACTGCTTGCTCGCGGGTCANGGCCACATCGATCAGGCGCGGCGCCACTTGCCCGGCANCATCGGTCACTAGTTCCATGAGCAGGACACCATCAAAACAACCNTAGGGCNTGGGCACTCGTACGCCGGCGCGATCAAGCTTGTACAGGGCGTCGACCTCGGCATTCTGCCAGGCTTCTTCCTGTTGCTTACGACCGAATTTGGAACGCTTTTCCATGGCNCGCTGACGGCGAGTATTGCGGCCCTTGCGGCCTTCCTGGTATTCCACGGCTTGTTTGAAACTACGCTTGGCAGCTTCCTTGTAAACCTTGGCACAGCGGATCTCGCTTCCACAGCGAACCACGTACACCATGGCCTCTTTACCACTCATTAATTGACGCACGACTTCGTCAACCAGGCCGTCTTCAATCANGGGGCGTATGCGTTTGGGGNTTTTCATGGCGCTCTTATACAGGAGTTTGGCGAAGGTTGCGAATGCNGGTACACTGCTCGCCCATGAAAGATGCCCATTATTACCTGCAACACACCTATGGTTTCCANGATTTNCGGGACTCCCAGGCCGATATTATCCAAGCTNTGGTGGACGGNANAGATACTTTGGTATTAATGCCTACCGGTGGNGGAAAGTCGTTGTGCTACCAGATTCCGGCACTCGTTCGAGATGGTTGTGGTGTGGTTATCTCACCGCTGATCGCGCTGATGCAAGACCAGGTTGACGCNTTGCAGGAACTGGGGGTACGCGCCAGCTTTCTCAATTCNACCCAGGATTCGGCCACCNCGCANNCGATAGAACAAAAACTGCTGAACGGTGATNTGGATTTGCTCTATATTGCGCCAGAGCGGCTCAAACAGGAGCGTATGTTAAATCTGTTGAAGACCGCAACTATCGCGCTGTTTGCNATTGATGAGGCGCACTGNGTCTCCCAGTGGGGGCATGATTTCCGCGCTGACTACCTGCGCCTGAGCNTACTGCATGANANCTTCCCGCAGGTGCCGCGGATTGCCCTGACTGCCACCGCCGATGAGCGCACTCGCNCTGAAATCCTAAGTCGACTCGATCTGCACGCAGCAGAGAAATACATCTCTGGTTTTGACCGCCCCAACATCCGTTACCGCATAGCCCTTAAGTACAATGTGAAGGCACAGCTGTTNCGCTTCTTAAAGGAGGAGCACCAGCATGATGCTGGCATCATTTATTGCCTGTCGCGTAAGAAAACCGAGAATATTGCCGATTGGCTNCAGACTCAGGGCTTCACCGCCCTGCCNTACCATGCCGGCCTTGCTGCCGGNACCCGCGCCTCGCATCAATCACGATTCCTGCGCGAAGAAGGCGTGATTGTNGTGGCAACCATTGCCTTTGGTATGGGCATTGATAAACCGGATGTGCGCTTTGTAGCGCACCTGGACCTGCCCAAGACGGTCGAGTCCTATTACCAGGAAACCGGGCGTGCCGGTCGCGACGGTGAACCGGCAGATGCCTGGATGATTTACGGNTTGCAGGACGTGATTAAACTCCGGCAAATGATGGANAGCTCCGAGGGCAGTGAGGAGCATAAGCGCGCTGAGCAGCATCGGCTCAACGCCATGCTCGGACTNTGTGAAATCACCAGCTGCCGGAGACAGGCGCTGCTAAATTACTTTGGTGATANCCTGATTGAAGCCTGCGGCAACTGTGATACCTGCCTGGAACCGGTCAATACCTGGGATGGCACNGAAGCCTGCCGCAAAGCACTGAGCGCGGTTTATCGTACCGACCAACGCTTTGGGGTTAATCACCTGATTGATGTGTTACGCGGTGCTAGCAATGACAAAATCATTCAAAACAACCATCACCAGCTGGCCATACATGGGGTGGGTGGCGACCTGNACAACAATCAGTGGCGCTCGGTGTACCGNCAGTTAGTAGCGCGGGGTTTTCTCAGCGTTGATATGGATCGCTTCGGCGCATTACGACTGGAGNCCAAGTGCCGGCCGCTGTTGCGCGGTGAAGAATCNATTGANCTGAGACGCGACGTAAAGCAGCAGGAAGGCAAACGACAAACTAAAACTGCCCTGCCAGATGATATAGATGTGGTGTTATGGGAGGCGTTACGCGACCGTCGCCGCCANTTTGCCGACGATCAGGGTGTGCCACCCTACGTCATTTTCCACGANAGTACATTACAGGAAATGTGTNTGNTGCTGCCGCAATCGATAACTGAATTCGCCCGATTAGGTGGAGTGGGCNAGCGCAAGCTGGAGAAGTACGGCACAGATTTCCTGCAGGTGATTAACCAGCACCTNACAGCCTAGTCCGTGATTCAGACGACTTTACNACAGCCTTACAATCCAATAACACAGGCNGTGGCTGCGGGAGGGTTATTCATTGTCTACTCACCTGCCCGGATTAACTGCCTGTCTTTAACACCGTGACCACCTGGTCAGCCATGATNGCTTCGTTTGTTTCGGTGTAATGGCCTGGGCAGGCTGAATTTAATATTATGGTTGCAGCGCCTGCATCGATATATTCTCTAAGACGTGCCNGACAGTCCTGCGGGTTACCGGCAATAGCATANCGGTGTACAAGCTGAGAAAANTCCTGGTTGTACTGCCTGGACAATCGCNCAGCCGCCATCTTGATCGCCACATCCCGGTCTTCGTGTACCGCGAAAAAGATAAACAGNCCCGGTTTCACCGGGNCGCTGCGTTCACATTCCTGCCCCATAGCAGCAATNGCTGCCAGGCTTTCAGACAATTTCTCGGGCGTATACATGTAAGGNAGCCAGCCTGTACCGAAACGAGCGCAGCGGCGCATGGCTGCCTGACTACGCCCCGATATCCAGATGGGTGGGTGCGGCTGCTGAGTTGGCTTGGGTTCCAGNGTAACCNCGGATAGCGTATTGAACCGCCCCNGAAAGNGAACATCNTCTTCTGCCCACAATCTGAGCATTAATTCCAGACTTTCATTAGTACGNGCACCGCGCTCNTCNACCGGCACCCCACAGGCCTCAAACTCCCGGGCGAANTCNCCNCCCACNCCTACNCCAAGNTTGAANCGGCCNNTACTGACNACATCCAGNGANGTNACCAGTTTAGTCAGCAGGGCNGCTGGGTACAGGGGNANCAGGGTGATGCTNCTCATCAGTTTGATTCTGGTNGTGGCACCNGCCGCCGCTGCCANNGATATNAGGCNNTTACCAATGGGTCCATNGAAGAAAACATGCTCGCCTGTCGATAGAAAGTCATATCCCAAAGCCTCGGCACGCTGCGCACTCTCGGCGATGCTATCTAATCGGGGTAGGCCTATACCAAATTCTACGTTCATCAAGGGTCGCCTTGTTCTTCCAATAAAGGCCTAAGCATATTCGNAGTAATCAGCCGCTGTCTANGCCTTAGTNGTACCNNCTAACTGCCTAAGCAGGNGNCTAGGCNGGCAACTGAACCGNAATGAGCCGNGTATTAGCGATAACTCTGNGCAAGCGCAATACNCCTTTGTCCCAGGCAGGNCATCTCGCTATNTNCGCACTACTGNTCNGGTCGGCCAATGTGGTACNTTTAAGAAAAACATGAANAGAGAATTAAGGCAGATGAATCTACGCGATAAANTGCATTCTGAAATGGCATCGAAAGCGCTTTTTGAGCAGGCAGCTGGTTATGCTTTGGATTATGCGCAGCATATCAACCAGCGCNGCGTATTTCCNACCCAGAGCGCNCTGCTTAATCTAGAGCNGTTCGTCGAGGCGCTCCCTGTTGGCCATGGTGANGCAGAACAGATTCTGAGCGACTTACATAATCTCGGATCACCCGCGTCGGTTGCTACCAATGCAGGCCGCTATTTTGGTTTCGTAACAGGCGGGGTTTTACCNGTGNGCCTGGCTGCCAGGTGGTTAACCGATTTCTGGGATCAAAACAGCGCGCTGTANCTGATGTCGCCNATAACCGCTCAACTGGAAGCGATAACCGAAAGATGGCTGNGCGAGCTGTTCGGNCTGCCCAGCCAGGTGNTNGCAAGNTTTNTAAGTGGTAGTTCCANGGCTATATTCTGTGGCCTTGCCGCAGCTCGTTTTCGCATCTGCAAGAATCAAGGCTGGGACTTCAATCAGCAGGGTCATAACGGGGCACCGNGNATTCGAATAGTCGCTGGAGACTCAATCCACGGTAGTGTCATCAAAGCAGCCGCCCTGCTTGGTTTCGGTCTTGATAATATCGAATGGGTCGACTCTGATGATCAGGGNCGNTTAATCCAGTCAAAACTACCCGGCCTGGACCAAAATACCATTGTGATTTTACAGGCCGGNCATGTCAGCACCGGTTCATTTGATCCNATTGATGCAGTCTGCGACACGGCCAACCAAGNTGGTGCCTGGGTGCATATCGACGGCGCTTTTGGCCTGTGGGCTGCTGCGACAAAACATCTGGGNAAACTAACCAAAGGCATGGAGAAAGCACAGTCCTGGTCGGTTGATGCTCACAAAACCCTCAACGCCCCCTATGACAATGGCATATTGCTGTGCAGTGACCGGGAGGCCTTAGTGAGTGCNCTGCAACTNAGCGGAAGCTACGTCAATTTCTCTGANCATCGAGACGGCATGCTTTACACACCGGAGATGTCACGGCGGGCCAGGGCTATAGAGTTGTGGGCGGCGCTTAAGTATCTNGGNAGCGACGGTATTGATGAATTAGTTTANGGGCTTCATGANCGAGCCGTGCAGTTCGCNAGGGAATTGANGTTAGCCAATTTCAAAGTGCTCAATGAGGTGGTGTTTAACCAGGTGCTGGTGGGCTTTGATTGGTCANAGGAGGCAACCGTCGAATTTACTGACCTGGTACAGCAATCAGGCGAATGCTGGGTTGGTTNTGCAAACTGGCACGGCAAAGCNGTGGTAAGGATCAGCGTCTGCTCCTGGGCTACAACTGCCGAGGATGTCAGCCGCTCTATNGCNAGCTTCATAAAGGCCCGGGAAGCCGTCGTNTGCTAAGCCTGCTGCCACTTTCAGAAGCATGTCNGCNCCTTACTCTGATCTACTTACTACTCGTCTACTTACTACTCGCCCACTTACTACTATCCCTTTTTNCTCAATTTCCAGACCTGCTCAGAAGGCCATTTTTGGCCCCAGCCNGCCGGTATCGAGAATTTTGCCTCCGNGCTGTCTTCNGGTGCCTGTAATTCAAGATAGTCAAGCACCTCGAACCCAGTGTTTTGAAAAAGATGGTACCAATCCGAATGAGACANGTTGAATTCGATACCACCGGGGTCATGTTCAACANTCCCCCAGTCCTGCTGGTGCATCCCAAAATAAGGCCGATGCAGGCTNTCATCACAATTGGATCCATCGTCGGGTGTCGCCAATATGGCAATCGGATGCGTGCCAAGAAATGTCAGCCAACCCCCTGGTTTAAGTAAGCGATAAGCCTCTGGAATCCAAACCAGTGGGTCACACCAGATTGCTGCCCCATACTCATTGATGGCGAAGTCGAATGANGCATCAGGATACGGGACATCCTCNGCATTGCCATGAANAAAGTCTACCTCCAGCTCATATTCTTNCATCAGGCGCTCANCCGTCTNGANTTGTTCAAGAGAATTATCGATGCCAGTCACATGAGCGCCCCGGCGCGTCATCCAGGCAGCNACATAACCCGTTCCACANCCAAGTTCTATCGCTTTCATGNCANTCATATCGACAGGTAGAAGCTGCAGTTGTGATTCTGGCAGCCCCCAGATACCCCATGTAGGCGAGTCCTNNTGCCAGCTTCGCTGGCCAGCACCGACCCAGTCAGACGCCATCGAATCCCAGTAGGATCTGTTTTCGGCGACATGCTCGGCCAGTTGTTTATCTTTCAAGCGATNTGAGCCGCCTGAATTNCCANAATTATCGCTCATGAGNCCCATCCACTATCAANTCGTTAATGACTGGTCCGGCATTNTACCAGAGGTTATCAGTATGCTGAGATCAGGTTTTNGATCTGTTCGTTTTAACCAANTNTGCTGGCTTCACAGCNTGTGTCTGCCACCAGGCTCACCAAGGGGCGGCCTTATCTTGGTCGAAACAGAAAGTCCTTGATTTCAGAGCGGGCNGCCTGAATNTCGGTTGCCTTAACCNTATCNGTATCGCCAACCTCTTCGGGCACATAAAAATGAATTTGATCGCTGTCATGGTAGGCNGCCCAGACNGCCTCGGCAATAGCAGTCGCAGGCATCAAGCGATAAGCACCCTGCTTGGGAAGCCGATCTAACATTGATAATTCAAATGGACGTCCAGCNCCCTTGGCNCTTTCAGCACGCAGCATGGGCGTATCNATACAGCCAGGTAACACATCGGCGGTTCTAATACCGTAGGACTCCAATTCCAACGAAAGCGCTTCGGTCAATCCTTTCACGGCAAACTTACTGGCCGTATAAACCGCTCGCATGGCATGNCCNAAGGTTGCCACCGATGACGATGTGCTCATACACAGGGCATTGTCGGTCGCTNTCATTAATGGCAGCGCAGCGCGAATACCATAAATAACACCCAGGANGTTGACATCAATAACAGATCGAATGGTCTCGGTNGACATCTCTTCTAACAAGCCACCGGGCGCGATGCCGGCATTATTAAACAGAATATCCATACGTCCATNGCTGAAGTCAGAAAAGGCCTCCATAGCGGCTGTAAAGTCGGACTCATCGGTAACATCTAACGCTCTGGTCATNACCTGGCCANCGTCAAATTCCTTTTCAGCTNCACGCAAGGCTGCCTGGTCAACATCAAACAAACCAACCCGCCATCCTGCCCGCAGGAACAAGCGCCCTGTCTCCAGNCCCATGCCACCNGCGCCACCGGTTATAAAAATNGNTCTNTGCGGCAANGNCATCTCCTTNGCTGTTCATTGNTATTGATTCAACCGCGCTTNATNTTCATGGCGGCGCAAAAAAANCACTCTACTTCGCACCGNCTGCANGCTGAATACTGNCTGTTGAGATACGATCTTACCCTGTGANTCAGCATGATGGAATCTGCCAGGTCAGNTCAGTTCTCTGGTTTTCAAGCTGCTTCAGGNGCTGATTGCNTGGCTCTACCGAAGTCATTGTGATCACTNGCAACCGGTGTAGTTCNATGTTCTGCACGACAACCCATNTGTACAGGCNACCGTCACNTATCCTCACGCAGCCGATCCAAAAAGCCGGTTTCAGCGTTTACCCACCACTCATTGCCATCCAAATCAGCGACGGTAAAGCTCAGTGCNACNCGGCTTTCGGTCAGCNCCATTNGCAGCTCGGCATCCTTGTCAAGCACCTGCTGGTNNAATGACCGGACCACGGCTTCATCGTCTACACGCAGGCCGAGGCTGNTCTTTCCTNTTATGTGCTGNCCTTCACGTGTTGCATTGATGGANATCCTGCTCTGCCNCCAACGAAGTTCAACATGCTCAACAGCACCGTTTTCATTCGCTGCCCGCCAGGATTCATCTAGATTAAGGTGCTTGNTTGCCCAGTCTGCCAAGGCAGCCGGATCATCACTATTTAGCAGGACAATGACTTCTTNGATGGGTTCTTCCATGCTGATCTNCTTAGTCTCTTATAACTTNNNTCAGGATAGCTGATAGNANGNTGAAGCTCGATAATTCAATCAACCAGNTATTTGTTAACAAATTCCGGGCCCGGCCCNGGGACNATCCATAAAATTCCATCCCGCCAGATCACAAGGTAAGATCAGAGATCATCCTTATCAAGATCACTGGATCCAACTAGTAAGATGAAACTATCCGTTGTTTTTCCCAACGTCATGTACAGAGAAGGTCCAGGCGGNGTTCAGAAGCTGATCCGTGCCATTGAAGCCATNGGCTATGATGAGCTCGATATGTTTGATCATGTACTCATGGGACACCCAACCAAGACNCGGCGGGCNCCACTGTATTCACCCACCATGCCGATTGTCGAAGCCTTTATGCTGCTCTCCTATGCAGCTGCCTGCACCTCTAGGATTGGCCTGGGCACCAGCGTGCTGGTACTGCCGCAACGACAGCCAACACTGGTGGCGAAGCAGGTGAGTACACTTGATACCCTTTCAGGTGGCCGGGTGCGGCTGGGCGTGGGAGTTGGCTGGCAGCGGTCCGAATANCAGGCTCTGGACGAGGACTTCAGCACTCGCGGCAAGCGCCTGGATGAAGCGATTCAACTGCTCAGGGCCTACTGGCAAAACGAGCATGTGGAATTTTCNGGCGAGTTCTATCAGATAGATGACATGGCCATGGAACCCAAACCGCCCCAGGGCGGCTCGATCCCNATATGGATCGGTGGCACTAAGCCACCTGCCCTGCGCCGTGTGGCGCGCCTCGGCGATGGCTGGATGGCCATGAATGTCCCTGGNGACAGCCCAATTGAGAACCGCATCGCGGATCTCCATAAATTCGCTGAACAGGCAGGTCGAGACCCAGCTACCATCGGCATGCAGATGAGCCTGTCTCCCGNACCGCTGGATAAAGAAAAGCGCAAACGCTTCTATGCCGACCTGGATTTACTCAAAGAACAGGCCAACGCACTNCAGGCGCTTGGCTTTNACCAAATCTCTATTGATTGCGTACCNATTTTCCAACTGGGTTTTCGTTCAAGCGACGCGATGATCGATCACCTAGAGCANATCTACAGGGCCTTGCAGCCTGAACTGGATNAACAATAATAAACGGAGATAGCCATGAAACAGGNACAACGTACCGGGCCACTGGATGATCTAACCATCATCGATTGCACCATGGCTTTTGCNGGGCCNTTTGGCACCGTATTACTGGCCGANCTNGGCGCAAACGTCATCAAGGTCGAACCGCCCAACGGTGANAATTTTCGACCCGTGCCGCCCTTCCCACCCGATTACGAACACGCCCGTAACCACGCCGATGCCGGCGTCGATTACGGTATGTCCTTTGCCGGCGTTAACCGNAATAAACGTAGCATCTGCCTTGACCTCAAGAACCCCGAAGATAAAGAGGTCCTGCTGCAACTGTGCGAACAAGCCGATGCCATCGTCGAAAACATGCGGGCTGGTGTAATGGATGACCTGGGTCTCAGTTACGAGACCATCGCTGAGCGCAACCCCGCCATCGTTTACGGCGCTGTGCGCGGCTATGGCGATCCGAGAACAGGAGACAGTCCCTACTCGTCCTGGCCCTGCCTGGACGTCGCCGGCCAAAGTGCCGGTGGTCTGGTTGAGGCGACAGGTGATTTATTCCCGATCGCTATCGCCGACATCTATCCGGGCACCCTGATGGCCCTGGGTATGGTGTCTGCCATTCATCGCGCCCAGCAGACCGGTGAAGGCGAGTTTTTTGACGTTGCCATGTACGACAGCATGCTGGCATTACTGAAGCCCAATGTCGCCGCTTACAGCTTAACCAAGCAACCGCGAAAATCGGGCAGGAAAATACTCGTTCCCTTTGGTCTGTTTCCAACCATTGACGGCAGAATAGCCATTGCGGCACCGGTTGAGCGCCACTGGCAGCTACTCTGCGACGCCATGGATCGACCGGAGCTCGGCAAAGACGATCGAACGCGCAACAACTTCAAGCGCGTTGAGAATCAAGCTTTCACCGAACAGGTGGTTGCCAGCTGGACATCAACCCGGACCAAACAGGAAATTCTTGATCTCATTGGCGGTAGCGTGCCGTGCGGACCCGCCAATTCAATGGCCGAGGTATTCGCNGACCCCCATGTTGCCGCAAGAAANATGATNGAGCAGTACCAGCTGCCTGGCGANAACCCCGAGGTGGCACTGTCAGGCAATCCAATCAAGTTTACCAAGAGCCAAACCGGNTTTTATCAAGCGCCNCCCAAGNTGGGAGAGCATAACGAGGAGATCCTGGCGGAATTTGGTATCCCACCTGCGAANTAACAGAGCTAACTGATATCGGNAACCCCTGAACATTGACGACANAAGTCGTGGTACGCTCAACCAGGCTAGACCTAAAGCACTGGCTACCTTAGGTGGCCTGTCCCTATCTATAGAGGAGGAGGAAACAACATGCACACCTGCACCTGGGCTCCGTCTACCTTNTCTGGGACCCAAGTAGTGAAAAGCAAACAACNGGCAAAGCTGATGCCAAAAGGTCGCCAGCTCAGGGAGCTGGTACGCCAGTATGTACAACGGCTCGAGCAGCTTGACCTCAGCCACCTGCTGATAGCCCAGCGCTGGTGGGGTAACGCCAGCGACATCGAAGGCTCCACCCTGGACTGCCTGGCCATGACCGACTACATCGCTGCCCACAGCAACAGCATCAGGCTGGTCACNGCCATNCATCCCGGGTTCTTTCATCCCGCTGTCATCGCCAAATGGGCGGCTACNCTGGACAACCTCAGTGACGGTCGCTGGAGTATCAATGTAACCAGTGGCTGGAACCTGGAGGAATTTTCCAAATACGGTATTGATCCNCTGGATCATGGTGGTCGCTATGCNNGATCATCAGAATTCATCGAAGTATTGCGCGGCGCCTGGGATAACGAGCNGTTCAATTACCAGGGCAGCTATTACCAGGTGCAGGATCTGGTGCTGGAACCCCGNCCGACTAGCCCTTTAGAGGTGTTCCAGGGCGGNCAGTCAGATGCTGCCATCACCATGGCNGTNCAGCAATCAGACTGGATGTTCCTCAATGGCGGCTCGCTGGAGAAAGTCCAGGGCCTGATCGATANAGTCNGGGCCAGGGCAGGCGCACAGNGAGCANCCCCCCGGTTTGCNGTCTANGGNATNCCNCTGTGNCGTGCCACCGATGCNGCTGCAGAGCANGAAATCAGNNCCATGTTAAACAATATAGACCCAGTGGTATTAGCCGCCCGCAGGAAACGCGTCATTGGCGCCGAGGGCATGTGGGCCAATGCCGATGCTCTGAGCATGCTCGATACCAACGAGGGTTATGCCACGGGCCTGATCGGTTCNCCGGAAACCATTATCAAGCGNCTGGCNGCACTCAAATCTGNCGGTGTGGATATGATTCACCTGGCCCTGGGCGACCCGTTATTTGAAAANGAAGTGCTACCCGTGATCCAGGGATTATAATCGCCCATGATCTAAGTAGTACCCAGGCCAGGNTAAACCGGTGTTCTCCGTTTTCTNACGNATGATCNGCGTCCCTGGATTGCCTCGCTATGNCNGAANCCTACACAAANATTTATCTATCNGGAAACTTCATCGGCTACTGAATAAAGCCTTAATTATTCAATCAGGCACAGCGATNAAAACCTGNNATAAGACAGCNNAANTTAAACNNAAACNCNGGTCACACNNGCNGGCANCAGGCGANTGNCCCGTNCAGTGGATATTTCANNNNATAGNNCANTGGNTAGNCCAGNGGATANNNNAGTGNATAGTTCAGTGAATAGTCCAGTGAGCCCTGTTACTGGGCNAGTTCGGTCANGATCGAATACCACAGNGTCATCGCTACTGGCAGGGTTGNCACGGGCACGCGCTCGTTCAAACCATGNGCAAACTCATCGGATGCCTTCATGAAGATACCGGAAAAAGTATAGCTGGGAATGCCCACCGCCCGAAAGTGCAATCCATCCGATGCACCCGAGGCCATATGCGGAATGATAGCCAGCCCAGGATAAGAAAGATGCACCCCATTGGTAATGGCATCGAACACGTCCCGGCGCAATGGTGATGGGTCACTCTCGAGNGGGTTATCCAGTGTTTTCCATTCGATAGCACTGTTGCCAACCAGCGCTTTTAAAGTGGCCAGCGTGCTGGCAACGCCTACGCCAGGGAAAATCCGGCAATTCACCGTCGCGGTGGCTGATTGTGGTAAGGCATTTTCGGCATGACCACCCCTGAGCATGGTGGGTACACAGGTAGTCCCGGTCGANCCTGCGTAACCAGGGTGCCTCCTGAGCAGTGCTACAGCCTCCTTATCTGCNGGGTTATCCGAGAAACGCGTCATCGCCTGGCCCAATTGCCCGCCTAGCAATAACGCAGTCTGTCGGAAATAGGAACGGGTCAGTTCACTATCCTCAACCGGAAATTCAAAATTGAATATTTTTGTCAGCGCCAGAGTCAGATCNTTGATGGCATTATCCGTTCTCGGCAGCGAGCTGTGGCCACCGGCATTGCGGGCCGTCATCTCGAATGTAGCATAGGTTTTTTCGGCAACGTCTACCGAGAAGGCAATCGCCTCGCCCGTTNCTTCATCCAGGTGACCCCCTCCCCCATCGGCAATCAGNGCAAATTCAGCATCGGTCAAATGGCGGTAATCGGTCGCCANCTGGCGGGTGGTTTCCATATAGCTTTCTTCATCACCAGACAACGCCAGAACCAGATCACGGCTCGGCAAAAAACCTTCCGCCTTCAAGCGCATCAGGGTGGCAACCAGCACCGACATACCAAATTTATTATCACTGGCACCACGACCAAAATAATAACCGTTTTCCTCAATCAGCGTGAAGGGATCGCGCTGCCAGTCNTCTGGCAGTGCATCCACGACATCCATGTGAGCGGAAAGCAGAATCGGTTTCCTGCCGGAAGAACCATCACCCGGATAACGCACCACCAGGGCTGCTGTTCTGCCCATGGGCAGNAGGTGAATATCCTGTGGGTCAAACCCTGCCAACTTCAGTTCTGCAGCAANATAGGAAGCCAGTTCAGGAACCAGNCCAAAACCGTCNGCCGTGCGCATGGTGATACTGTGTCGCAGCAATTCCAGGGCTTTATCCTGGAACGGCTCTTGNTACTGACTGGCTCGAACACTAAAACTCAGCGCAGCCAGCAGGAAGCCGGCCAGCAAACTCTTAATTATTCTCATATTACGATCTCTTCTGTCCNACCTGGGATGGCAGATTTACGGATTAAAGTCACGTTCNTCTGATCCGCTATAAANCAGCGGTCAAGGTTGNTTTACCTACNCATNGATCTATCTTGGTATAGCGATCATACCAGTTCAAGTTGCGGCCCATTCGGTCANCCTGGAAGATAACTGGCTAACAACCTANAGCAGCCTGAACTTAGCTGTATCCGCCAACAAACCTGTGTAGTACTCTAAAGCCAGCTTAACTCTTACTAACCACCGGGGGGCCTAACCATGACCACACTCTATGATGTCAGTGTAAAAACGTACATACAACAATTAGCTGCTGTCTCCGGGGTGCTTGAAAAAGGCCGNCAATACTGCGAGGAAAATAACATCGAACTGGATGACATCGTCAACACGCGCCTGCATCCCGATATGATGCCATTCCACTTTCAGATCGTGTCTGTGGTGCATCATTCCCAGGGCGCGATGCGGGGTGTCCAGGCCGGTGAGTTCACAACGCCGTCATTCGCCATCGACAANAACTACCAGGAACTACACGATTCAGTCAANGCTGCACTACACGAAGTCCAGCAGCTCACNGCAGATGCGGTTAATGCCCTGGAAGGCAATGACCTCCTGTTCAAAATTGGTGATCGCGGCATGCCATTTATCGCAGAAGAGTTTTTAATGTCGTTCTCGCTGCCNAATTTCTATTTTCACGCTACCACGACCTACGACATATTAAGGATGAAGGGAGTTCCCCTCGGAAAGAGAGACTTCCTGGGCCAGATGCGATTAAAANCTTAACGTAACCGCCACTACCAGGCCTGAATCACTGTTAGAGCTCGTTGGCTCGGCTGATTAACTCCAATACCGTTGCAGCCGTTCCAAGTAGCCTTGTTTCTGCTCATCTTCAAGCCAGCTTGTTTCGAATGCATGACGNTTAAGTTGCATAATCTCAGCACGGCTGAATTCGGCTTCTTCAATCAGCGCCAGATAGTTATCGGTCAGATAAGCACGAAAATAGCCCGGGTCATCTGAATGGATAGAGACCTTCATGCGCCTGGCCAGCATGGCCTTGATTTCCTGNCTNGTCAGCGACTGGACCACAAAACGATTCGACACAGGGCAGACCGTCAAACCTAATCCTCTGCTGGAGATTTCCTGGCACAGTTTTTCGTCTTCCAGGGAGTTGATACCATGATCAATCCTGTCCACTTCAATATCGTCCAGGCACTGCCAGATATGGTCGACAATATCCACTTGGTTGACATCACAATGCATGGTCAGTTTGTAGCCTTCCTCCCGTGCCAGTGCGAATACTTCGCGGAATTTAGAAGGTGGGTTATCTTTTTCNTCAGAATCAAGGCCAACACCGATAATCCAATCACGATAAGCCAGACTCATGTGCAAATGCTGCATGGCTGATTCTGCCGATGCGTCCCGGAGAAAACACATAATGAGATTTGATTCGATGCCTAGTTTTTCTTTGGCGGCGACCTGGGCCCGATGAATGCCGTTGATAATGGTTTCAAAGCTTACACCNCGACTGGTATGCCCCTGCGGATCAAAAAAAGGTTCAACATAGACAATATTGTCCTGGTGAGCTCGCAAAAAATAGTGGTANGTCAGCTCAAAAAAATCCTCCTCGGTCTGTAACACCCCCATGGCCGCGTAATAGATGGCCAGAAAAGACGGTAAATCATGGAAATTGTAGGCGGCAATAACCTCTGCTGGCGTCTTGTATTCCATCTCAATCTGATTTCGCTCAGCCAGTGCAAATATGTGCTCAGGTTCAAGCGTACCTTCCAGATGAACATGTAGTTCGGCTTTTGGCATGTCGCGGATAAAGTCTTGCATGCGAGCGTCCTTATGAGTTGAAGTCGGNTATTAAAGCAGCCTCTGAAATTTCAAACATGCGCCCCCTGGCAACGCGGGACAGGGGCAATTAACGTCNCAATAGGACNGCTTTCTGTCGTTATCACAGGATCTGCATAACCCCGTTTACCGCCATCGCANCCAAAGCCAGTGTAATCGCAGTGGCGTAGAATAAAGTAGGTTGCTCCANGAGNTGATTGTAATTGTCAGCTTTCCATTGAACTTCTTTAGGTATCTGGCCTGCCAGTTNNGCTGTACGCTGACCAGNGGTTGGGCCNAGCTTCGCGGCNNCAATAGCCGGTAGGCGGGTGGCCGCCATCCACATCAATTGAACCATCGACCAGAGCACCAAAACGAGAACNGGGAGAAGAATGGGGTGGGTATTTATCATTGCATCGAGCCTNNGAAATAATATTGCGTATCACAAAGCCTAGCGTCTCAAGACCGCAGCCACAACAGCTATGGCACGAAAAGCTTAGTTTTAAGTGTGCAGTTCAATGGACAGTTATGCTGGCGGCTTAACTACCACAACACACNGGAATCAAGCAGTATTTTCTGAAAAGCTGAAGCGTCAAAACTGGACTGGTTTCGGTTCNTCTCTGACCGTCACAGGTGGAACAGTTTTCTGGCATTCTCACCGAGCACCAGATTACGGCGATGTTCGCTCATGGGCGCAAGCGCTGTATGGACTTCTGACATGGCATCCGCNTGAGAGTCAATATGCGGATAATCACTNCCCCAGAGAAAGTGCTCTTCGCCAAGCAGATCACACTGNGCATCGATNGAGCGTTCAGACGGGTCCATGACAAACCAGAAATTTTCCCGCATGTATTCGCTGGGTTTTCTTTTCAGGTTAGCCATAGCGCCGAAACGATCATATTTTTCATCGAGCCGGTCCATCAGGTAACTGGCATAACCCGCGCCAGATTCAACNATAGCNATCTTCAACCCCGGGAAACGGTCAAACAGACCATCACAGATCAGCGCNGCNGTTGCCGGTATCANCTGCATGGTGCCACCCAGCGCAAACGAGAAAACCGTATTCATTGGCTCGGTATTGCTGTCCCACCAGCGCGTGGCCGATAAATTGATGACGCGATCNAATCGAACAATGAGATGAATACAGACNGGCAGGTCTGCTTCGACCAGCATCTGCCACANCGGATCAAAATCAGGATGCGAAGGCCGTTTACCCGCCACCGGTTCTGGGGCCAGAAACATGCCCTTGAAGCCGAGTTTAAGACAACGCTGTAATTCCACTCTGGCCAGTTCGATGTCATACAGCGGAATATGCGCTATCGGCACAATCCTGTTAAGTGCGGGAGACGCAAAATCCCACTGCCAGTTGTTATAAGCACGTGCGTAAGCCATGGCCAGCTCGGGATCATCCGGTTTGTCCCAGAGAATACCGATCGTCGGAAAGACCACCCCGGCATCCACTCCCCACTCGTCAAGCAGCTCTACACGAGCTTGNGTATCGTAACTNGCAAGGGGACAACCCGCCANGTAGGGTATATCAGGGTCAACGAACAACTTATCGGCCTGATGCTCTACACCACCAAGCGAGGCCAGTCGACCCGACAGCAGGACCTTATTATCGACTATAAGCTCCTCTCGGCCACTATTGTTTTTGCGTATGGTGATGGAACGATCCCTGTATTGAGGCTCGAGATAATTGTCCCAGAGATCTGCAGGTTCCATTACATGAGAATCCATGTCGACAACAAAAGGTTTAGTCATTGCAGGCTCCATCAGCTTTCTTAGTCTCGTTTATAGGCTCTGACCTAAACGCTCAGAAAAGTCTTGGGGTAACAGTCTAGCTTCATCGGAAAGCGCCAACAAGCAGCACAGCAACTTCGCCAGTGCCAGTTGATTACCCAGCAGGGGATTTAGCTGAACAGCAACTTACCNCCGGNGAGCANGGATTAAAGTAGGTCCTGCCCCAANCCAGACCGGGAGCCCAGGACGGAACCCGGNAACAAATTTAGATTTCCTGAGCATGTGGCCGACTCAACTAGTTGTCAGCAAGACTTGAGACTAGCGTCTCTAGCGGGCAGAATCGAGGCAGCAGATTCAAAAAACAAGGAGGCGCCAATGCCCAGACGCTCAGGNGGTAGAAAGTCTCGCATCGCNATCAGAACAGCGCCGCTGGCAGAGGAACTCAGACCGGTTCAGCCGGGCGAAAGTGGCGGCCAGTACCGTCCTCTGACGGATGCTGATACCGAGGCGATAGTGGATAACTGCTTTCGCATCCTGGAAGAAGTTGGCTTTGCTCAGGCCACACCGCATTGTATAGAGACCTGTACCGCCTATGGTGCAGAGCTTGGCAAAGACGGTCGCCTGCGCATGTCTCGTGATGTTGTACAAAAAGCACTTGAAACCACNCCCAGTGAACTCACTCTCTATGCCCAGAATNCTGCACAGGATCTGACTTTGAGCGGCTCNAAAGTGTATTTCTCCACCGCCGGCGCTGCAGTCATGGTGGTAGATCCAACGACTGGGGAATATCGAGATTCAACAGCTCAGGATCTGTATGACATGGCCCGTATTACTGATACCTGCGAGCATATTCACATGTTCCAGCGCACCTGTGTGCTGCGCGATATCCTCGATAACTGTGCCATGGATATCAATACTACCTACAACGCGATCATGGGCACCAGCAAGCATGTAGGCGCTTCCTGGACAGAAGCACAGCATCTNCAGGAAACCTTGAAATTACTGCATATGGCGGCGGGTAGCGAAGCAGCCTGGCGTGCCCGGCCCTTTGTCAGTCAGTCTAACTGCTTCGTGGTTCCCCCCATGAAGTTCGCCGAGGAATCCCTTGAATGCCTGAGAATTGCCGTANAAGGTGGCATGCCAGTACTNCTTCTATCTGCGGGGCAGGCAGGCGCCACCGCACCTCCATGTCTGGCGGGAACCATCTCCCAGGCCTGGGCGGAGTGTCTCGGCGGNCTGGTTTATGTCAACGCAATCAAACCAGGCGCACCTGCCATCATCGGCACCTGGCCATTTGTGTCAGACCTTCGTACCGGCGCGATGAGCGGAGGATCACCCGAGCANGGTATCCTGTCTGCAGCCTGCGCCCAGATTGGTCACTATTTTTCTCTACCCATGGGCACNGGTTGTGGCATGTCTGACTCAAAAGTACCTGATTTTCAGGCAGGTTCTGAGCACGGCTATAACGCCGCGGTAGCAGCCTTATCTGGGGCAAACGTCATCTATGAAGCCGCCGGTATGTACGCCAGCCTGCTTGGTACCTGCCCNGAGAGTCTGCTACTNGACAATGACATACTCGGNGCCAGCCTNCGCATGGCAAAAGGTGTTACCGTGAACCAGGATACGCTGGCTTTCGATACCCTGAAGGACGTCTGCCTGAGCGGTACCGGGCACTATCTGGGTTCTGACCAGACGCTCAGCGTCATGCAGAGCGAATACATCTATCCTGAATTTTCTAATCGCATGAGCCCCAACGACTGGAAAGATGCTGACCGGCCAGACCCACTGGTCCAGGCTACTGCTCGAAAAAAGGAGATCTTATCTAGCCACGTTCCTCGGCATATCAGCGATGAGGTAGATGCAAGGATACGAGCCGCATTCCCCATTTTCTTAAGCCGGGAAGCAATGGGTCGTAGCTAAGCCAGAGTCGGGAGACAAATCATGAAATCACAGGCACGCGTTGTCATCATCGGTGGTGGTTCACTGGGTATCAGTCTGCTGTATCACCTGACAAAAGAGGGCTGGACCGACCTGCTGCTGGTCGAGAAGGGAGAATTAACCAGCGGCTCTACCTGGCATGCAGCTGGCCTNTGTTCCAATTTCATCGGTAACATGACAGTCGCAAAAATCCATGACTATTCAATCCGNCTCTACAATGAAATCCTNCCGAAGGAAACCGGGGATGCATCNACCTTTCACCAGACCGGTAGCCTGAGAATCGGCTACAGCAAACTGGAGGAAGAATGGTTTAGGAATCTGGAAAGCAAAGCTAAGAATGTCCCCTGCGAATTCAATATTATCAGTCGAACTGAAGCACAAGATATGCATCCCTGGGCAAACTTTGACAAGGCNCGCGTCATCGCCAGCACACCCAATGACGGTCATGTCGACCCAACTTCCGTGGCCATGCCACTGGCCCAGCTGGCACGGGCCCANGGTGCTGAAATCAGTCGATTCAACCGGGTAATTGAAATCAACTCCATGGCCAATGGCGAATGGCAGGTGGTCACTGAAAANGGCACNGTNANNGCNGANCANGTNGTCAATGCNGCNGGNTGNTTCGCNCCNGAGGTNAGTGCCCTGCTCGGAATAAGCCTCCCCATCGTTAATCTCGAGCACCAGTACCTGGTGACTGAAAACCACCCGTCGCTGCAGAAGTCTGCAACAGAACTGCCTGTGCTGCGCGATTCTCACTGCAGTGCTTACCTTCGCCAGGAGGCGCAGGGTTTACTGGTAGGTCCCTATGAAACCTATGGCAGCAAGCCCTGGGCGTTGACAGGTATGGACTGGAACTTCGACCGGGAATTGTTCCCGGGTGACTTGGAAAGACTGATGCCTTTCCTGGATCGCTGTATGAAGCTACTGCCCCTGTTCAGCGAAGTCGGCATAAAGACCGTAGTGAATGGCCCCATCACCCACACACCAGACGACAATGTGCTGGCTGGACCGCAAGCCGGGCATCCTAATTTCTGGAACCTATGCGGCTCCAGTATAGGCATAGCCCAGGGCGGCCTGGGCAGATACATGGCGCAGTGGATGGTACACGGCCAGACCGAACTTAATATGGCGAGCCTGGACAGCCGTCGTTTTGGTGCCTGGGCAGACAGAGATTATTGCATTACCAAGGCCATCGAATCCTACGAAATCATGTATACCGCCGTTGGTGTCAATGACAACCGACCACATGCCCGGCTCAAACGCATCAGTCCCTTACACGCCCTGCTTGCTGAAAAGGGCGCGGTGCACACCTCCGTCCAGGGTTATGAAAAACCCTTGTGGTTTAAAACCGACCTGATCCAGTCGGAACCACCGACCTGGCAGCGCAGTGCCGCCCATGCAGCAGTCGCTGAAGAGTGTGCTGCCGTGCATCACACTGCTGGCATCATTGACATATCCGGGGCTGCTAAGTTTGAAATCAGTGGCCCTGATGCCAGCACATTTCTGGATAAAATGTCATCCAACAAGTTGCCCGCAAAGAATGGCCGCATGGCGCTTACCCTGTTCCACGCAGCCAATGGTGGCATCATGACGGAGCAATCCATCACCCGCATTAATGAACAACTTTACTACCTCATCGGCCCCATTGCCTCAGAATACCGTGATCTGGACTGGATGCAGCAACACTGTAGCGGCTTCAATGTTAAAATCGATAACTGCACCGATGGTATGGCAGCGGTATTACTCACTGGCCCGAATTCCAGAGCAATATTACAGCAACTGACAAACAATGATCTGTCAGCAAAGGCCCTGCCTTGGCTCGGATGCCAGACCATTAAAATTGACAGCGCACAAGTGCGCATACTGCGGGTTTCCTACGCTGGAGAACTGGGTTTTGAATTGCATATGCCTGGCTATCAGCTGCTGTCTATCTACCAGTCACTGCAACGCGTGGGTGCTGAGCATGGGCTCCGGGAGTTTGGCGGTTACGCCTTCAATTCACTTCGCATGGAAAAAGCCTACCGGGCCTGGGGCAACGAATTCACCGAAGAAATCAGCGGTGTAGAAGCCGGCATGGAACGCTTTATTGATACCAGTCGGGAATTTATCGGAGCACAGAACATCAGGCAACGCCTAGCCAAGCCAGGCAGTATCCGCTTGGCCTACCTGGCCTTTGACGATGATATCCGGTGTGAATGCTTTGGCAACGAAGCGATTTACCATGAAGGAGAACTGGTGGGAATCAGCACAGGTGGCGCTTTTGGTCATCGGGTCGGCTACAGCCTGGCTTTTGCCTATATCAGGCCTGAACTGGTGGCGCAGGACGTGAAACTGCAGGTAATGACCTCTGCCGGTATGCGCAGTGCCCATGTGGAATTAAATGCCGTCTATGATCCGACTAACCAAAGGCTGCGCAGTTGAGTTCACCGCCGTTAAGCGTAATCTGTGAGCAATGCACAGTCGGTTATCTCTTTACGTAGACGGGCAGCCAATCAGCCGTCTTTTTATTCCACCCATTCAATCTAAAAGAAGGATGTAAATGAACGGTCAATACCTACTTTATGGATCTTATGCATCCTACTACACGGCTAAAACACGATCTTACCTACGCAAAAAGGGCATACCCTTTGCTGAGCGCCTACCCAGCGACCCGCAGTTCCGTGAAAAAGTCCGCCTTGGATCAGGCAGCGCCCGCATCCCTCAACTACTGACGCCCGATAATATCGTACTCCAGGATAGTGTGACCATTCTGGACTTCCTGGAGCTGCGTTTCCCTGAACTTCCAGCGATACCGACAACACCCTGCCAGCGAGTCTTCGTACATCTCATGGAACTGCTGGCAAGCGAGGGCCTGCTCCAGCTGGCCTGGAAGCATCGCTGGTTATTCGATGAAAACCTCCGCTTCGTAAAGATGGATTTCGGCCGTTCGTTCCGACCCCAGGGATCTGATGAGGAACTCATGAAGTATGGCAATATGATCGCTGATCGTATGATGAGGCATGGCCTGCCACAGGCAACTGAATCTGTTAAAACGAACCTGGACCAACAATACTTGGGGTTACTGGCTGTAATAGAGAACCACCTGGTAGAACATCCTTATTTTCTTGGCGGACATCCATCTGCAGCTGACTATGCCATCATGGGCGCTCTGCATGCTCATCTGGGCCGTGATCCCGCAGGTTTACGCCTTATGCAGGATAACGCACCCAGGGTATTTCGATGGATAGAGCACATGATCGTACCCGAGGTTCAATCACCTGAGTTTTTTAATCGGGCCATCGAGTACCCCGCCGATGATCAGGTACCAGACACGGCCATGCGCGTTCTGCACTATATATGCGATCACTTTGGCCAGCAGTTTGTGCTCGATGCTCTGGCATTTAATCAAGTGATTGAAGAGATAAAACCAGCAAGCGGACACATTTTTGATAAAGACCAGGACCAACCCCTTCTGGCCAATCAGCAGATTGATTATAAAGGGACAACCTACCCGGTTCGTGGACGCCTTTACGCTGTCTGGTTATTACAGAGATCGCAACGCTATTTTCAATCCCTGGGGCCGGACAACCAGGCCCGGGTGAATCAGATGCTGGGTGAAAGCCTGAGCAGAGAGCTGGTTTCGGTGCCGGTGAAAGCCTGCATCGAACGGATTAACAACCGCCTGGTGGCTGCTTAAGCCCCCAGCTCGCTGTATATCAAACGTTCAAACTCGCTGAGCACATGCACTGCTAACGGATCACAGA
This sequence comes from Gammaproteobacteria bacterium, assembly GCA_002697205.1. GTDB lineage: Bacteria > Pseudomonadota > Gammaproteobacteria > Pseudomonadales > Azotimanducaceae > UBA9926. Next base: position 31,655 of record NZUN01000024.1, on the reverse strand, counting down.
ACGGTAGCAGCTGGGTGGCAATCACAGCGCATAGGTCGCTGCTGGGATCAATCCAGAAAAATGAATTAAACAGGCCCGCCCAGGAAACACTTCCAGGCATGCGACCTGCAGGTGCCTGCACTTCATGGAGCAGAAAGCCAAGACTCCACTTCGCGTCCACGGAAAAAGTTAAATCAAAATCGCAGCTCATATCACTCATCTGAGACAACACAGGGCCCACCGATAAATCACCGATCTGGTTAGCTAACATCAATGCCACGGTGTCCGGCTGAAGCAATGTATTACCGTTGCCACTACCCATATTGAGGATGCAGCGCATAAACCCAATGTAGTCGCTGACAGTGGACTGAAGACCTCCTCCACCCCCGACCGAGACAGGGAATCTGGGCTCTGCAACAAAGCCGGCCGATCCTCGCCGATGAACATCGGCATGGCGAAACTGCTGATCGGGGGGAACTGAAAAAGCCGTATCCTTCATACCTAACTTCGAGAAAATATGGTCATCAAAATAGACATCTAGGGCTTTGCCGCTCATCTTTTCCACGACTCGCCCGGCCCAGTCGATACCAATACCATATTCCCATCGCTCACCCGGCTCAAAGTCCAGGGGGACATTCAGGCCATCTGCAGAAAATGTGCTCTGGATCTGCCCCCTGCTTAGCGCTATAGCCGCATTTTTATTCCATATCTCATAAACAAAACCGGAGGTGTGGGTCAGCAACTGGCGCAGCGTTGGCACCTTATCAGGCGCCCTTAGCTGTTGCCTGCCCTGCTCATCAAAGCCAACGCGCAGTTTAAGCCCTGCCAGCTCAGGCAGATAGTCTGAGACCGGATTATCCAGGCCTATCAGGCCCTGCTCAAATAACTGTAATGCAGCCATAGTGGTGATCGGTTTGGTCATCGACGCGATGGCAATAATAGAATCGTTAGTCATGCTCTGCCGGGTCTGGCTGTTCTGCACGCCCGCTGCCACCTGCAAGCGCGTACCCGCACGGTCAGCGACACCACAGACTATGCCCGGCAACGAATCGGCCTCGACTAAACCCACTACCAAGTCTGAGATTTGCTGTTCTAGTTGGGTCATGAGTAATTTCCCTTAATTGGTCAGTTTCACGCCTGTTTGGTGCCGTGATTCGGGGTACGGTAACCTGTGTCGACAAGCGCCAGCGTTTAACTCAGCCGACCCTGAATTAACGGGTCGATATCAATTGTCTTATTGGCTTCAAATGTATTGCTGCGTCTTAACAGACACTGGCGCCAGCAATAATGCCTCGGTCACATCCACTAGATCATTGAAAAAAAACTCTGCTCTGGCACCCTGAAAGGACTTTTTCTCGCGAGCCCGAGAAGACATCGATAACACAACCCAACTTGACATCTGCTCATGTCGAATAGCGAATAGACGGTCATCCAACTGATCCAGATGCCCCCGCAAAAGATTAAATAACTGATCCTGGTTTTTTGTTTTCAACTGCGCCAGAAACCGGCTGATCGGCTCCCCGGACGTCATCAACCGCTGACCAAAAACGCCCAGATAATCGCGAAAGGTTGTGTCCTTCCTGCACAGTAGAAAAGGGGTCCTGATGATGACCTCGCAAACACTTCTAATATCAGGTACCGAATTAACCCTTAACGTTTCATCCAGCAACTGCTGGCGTATGGCATCAAGCTGGCCCGTTCGCCGAATCTGAATCTCACGTATCAACCCTTCACGATTTGTAAAGTGGTACTGAAGTGCGGATTCATTTTTCTGGCCTGCTTCTCGAATGATTGCCTTAATTGAAACATTTTCCAGCCCATCTTTTACGAACAAAGACTCTGCAGCACGGATTAAGTGCTGGCGAGTTCTATTTGTTCTGCTTTGAACTCCCGCTGTCGTCACCGAGTGGCCCACACAATTAATGAATGCCGTTAAATACTCCCTTAAAACCCTGGCGAAATCAAATGATCTACCCGTCTTAACAATCCGCTCAGACCCAGAGCGTCTTTGGTCAGCAATAAAGGCCCATAATATGGCATGATGTCATTGCTGTTGAAAAACCAATAGGCTAGAACAAACTGAGAAAAATAAATCACGCTTTTATAAAAGCATATAGGTTATCGCAGGGCGTAGCTTGATTAACGTGTTACTGAATAAAAACAAACTGAAACAGCGCTTCAATTTATTTCGAAATCGAAATTTTCGCCTTCTATGGTTTGGTTCCCTTGTCGCCATGATGGGAGATTTTTTCCTGTTCGTGGGTATGCCTTTTCTGATCATGAACCTGACTGAAGACAGGGCAACCATAGGCGGTGTACTGGCCGTGGCAGGCATTCCCAGGGCTCTCCTGCTGCTGTTTGGCGGGGCCCTGAGTGACCGTTTCTCACCACTGTTAATGATGAAAGTTTCCCGGGTTGCCTTTATGCTACTTTTACTTCTGATGACGACGCTGATTCTTAACGAATCCATCAGTATAGCCGGGCTTTACGTCTTTTCCGGGTTAATGGGCGTTATCGGCGCCTTCGGCATGCCAGCCAGCATGGCTATTTTACCCTTGCTGGTGAAACGCGAGGAGCTGGCTCCGGCCAACGCTATTACAGGAAGCACCAGTCAGCTCATTTCTGCCCTGGCACCAGCCTTGGTCGGCATTGCCGTGCTTTATTTGTCTACGGAGCCTTTTAAAGCGATACTGCTCGGATCATGGCCCGCTATTGAAGATCTACCCAGGCGAGCGGATATGCAAGGTATCGGCCTGGCCTACGCTATCGACGTCCTGCTGATTATCGTTTCCATGATTCCACTGTGGCTGATCAAGCTCGAAACTGAACCAAAACAGCCAAACCAGACTGACAGCATAATGACTTCTATTCAAGATGGCTTTTCCTATGTCTGGCAGGATGCCTCGCTGAGAGCCTTTATCATTTACATGACCATCACGACCTTTGTATCCATGGGGCCACAGATGGTTGGTATGCCGGTCCTGGCCGATGACAACCTCAATGGTATGAGATCCTTTGGCGTATTAATGTCAGCCCAGGGTTTAGGCGCTGTATTTGGTTCCCTACTTGCCGCCTTCGCCACGCCAGCAGCATCATTACTGGGGCCTGTTGTCATGACTCTGGCCATTGTTCGGGGCTTTGGCACCCTACTGATAGCCGCTATTACCAGCGACCAGCAAGGCATACTGCTGATGACCACCATGGGCATTCTAACGGGCTACAGCAGCATTGTATTTATGACCTGGGTACAGAAAAGAGTCTCACTTGAGTACATTGGTCGAGTCATGAGTCTGGTTATGCTGGCGGTCATGGGCCTGCAACCTTTATCGCAGGGTTTCTCCGGCTGGTTTATTGATTTTGCCGGGGTGACCACCCTATTCATCAGTATTGGGTTCTTTATGATCATAACGCCTTTTTTTGCACTGCTCAGCGCTGATATCAGAAACATGGGAGAGCCCAGAAAATCCCAGCAATAGCCAACAGGCACTGCGGCTGAAAACCTTCTCGGACAAGTATCTATGGCGAGAAAAATAAGCGTAAAATACCCGACAACATCGCATTAACACAGGAGTGATAAACCAATGGCACATGAACAGCTAGGACTCAGCAATGACGAGCTACTAAGCACAACCAGAGCTGTGCGCAAAAGACTGGACTTTGATCGTCCTGTTTCCATGGACCTGATAAACGAATGCATGGAACTAGCCGTACAGGCACCGACCGGTTCCAATGCCCAGGGTTGGCAATTCGTATTCGTCACAGACCCGGATAAACGTGCAGAAATCGGACGTTATTACCAGCAGGCCTTTTCTATCTATAAGGAAATGCCGGTTGCTATTCATAAGCTACATGCAGATAGCAGCGACCATGACCTCACGGCGAGTCAGACTCGCTCTGCTTCGTCAGCTGATTTCCTGGCCGACAATATGGGTAAAGCACCCGTACTGATGATCCCCTGCATTGCCGGCCGAACAGATAATGAAGCTGGCACTAATGTATTATCACAAACAGCAACGCTTGGCTCTGTGATTCCTGCAGCCTGGAACTTCATGCTGGCAGCCAGAGCCCGGGGCTTGGGCAGCGCCTGGACCACACTTCACCTGATGCACGAAAAGGCGATCGCGGACCTGCTTAATATCCCATTTGATGACTTTATGCAGGTGGCGCTGATACCGCTTGCTTATACCAAGGGAACTAATTTCAAACCAGCCTATCGTCCACCTGTCGAGAACATTATGCATGTTAATTCCTGGTAAGCCTCACCTGTTATCTAAGCAGAACTGGCCCGGGATTCAATCCGATAGTCAAACCAAGGACTGTTTTTTCACCGCCGAATGCTGTCTGGTAAAGCCGCCAACTGGCAAATCAGCCTGAAACCGGGCCTTTCGGCTGGCGCGACTCAAGCCAGCCGAGAGGACTTTCATCCCCTAAGGAAACCATCCCATGAAGAAGCTGACACTTGTAATTACAGCTGTGTTGATACTCGGCACTGCTGTGGTAGTGATTCAGACCCTGCTGCACGCGCCACCCCCTTTCGCTGATATCACCCAGGTCAATATTGATCTCGATGAAATGGCACTTGCAGAGCACCTATCCCAGGCCATTACTTTTCAAACTGTTTCTCATCAATCCTCCTCAGAAAAACAGGACTTGGAATTCCAGCGCTTTATTAATTGGACAAAAGCCACTTACCCGGAAGTGAACTCGCAGCTGTCGCTGGTTATGTTGAATCAGACCATGCTCTACAAGTGGCAGGGTAGCAATAATCAGTTGCAACCCATTCTGTTGACTGGCCACTATGACGTTGTGCCTGTTATGCCAGGCTCTGAAAACAAGTGGACACACCCTCCTTTCGCAGGTGAGTCTGTGAACGGCGAAATCTGGGGAAGAGGCGCGCTTGACGATAAAAGTGGGGTTGTTGGTATGCTCGAAGCGGTGACTTACCTCCTCAAGGATGGCTTTAAACCCGCTCGAACTATATATCTAAGCTTTGGTCACGACGAGGAAATAGGTGGCCCTAAAGGTGCGGCAGCTGTGACTGCCTTTCTCAAGAAAAAGCAGATCCAGTTAGCCTGGTCTCTCGATGAAGGATCGTTCCTATTCAAAGGTATGTTCCCAGGCGTGAATACCCTGGTTGCGGCCATCAATGTCGCAGAAAAAGGCAGCATCACGCTCGATATAGTCGCTACCGCAGCGGGCGGACACTCTTCCATGCCACCCAGTAGCAGTGCCATCACCGATCTGGCCCAGGCAATTACCCGTTTGCATGAAAATCCCATCCCTGGTGGCCTTGAGGGTCTGAGCGCAAAAATGTTCGACGTCATCAGCCGCTATATGCCATTTTCAACGAAAGCACTATTTGCCAACCCATGGTTGTTTAGTCAGCTCATAGAAAAACAATTGAGCGCTTGGCCGACAACCAATGCCATGCTCAGGACAACGACTGCGCCCACTATGTTATCCGGCAGTATCAAAACTAACGTCCTGCCAATCGAGGCGGTTGCTACCGTTAATTTCCGTATACATCCGAGAGACAATACCGAAAGCATCGTAGCGTTTGTAACCGATACCGTTGCGAGTGACACAATAACAGTGCGTAATCGAGGCGGCAGAAATGCCTCTGCAGTATCAGCCTGGGACACGCCCGCGTTTGAGCAGATCGCGCAAAGCATGCGCGAGGTATACGGCGATATCGCCGTTGCGCCAGGCCTGATGGTTGCCGGATCGGACAGCAAACACTATGGTAAAGTAGCAGACAATGCCTACCGCTTTAACCCGTTCGTACTGGCAGCTGAAGATGTCAGTGGATTTCATGGTACCAATGAGAAAATCTCAGTTGCCACATTTGTCCAGGGCACAAAGGGATATATCCAGATCATCAGAAATGGCAGCAGCCACTGAAATCGGCCTAACGAAGCTCATTACCCATTCCCGACTTAAACCGATAGACACACAAAGCTAAGTTTTAATCTGGGTCAGGCGGGGCAGCATCTCTAGTAGCGAGATTTTTTTGCTTCCATATTGGAGTGGACATCAATGAGCACGGTCTGGCCAGACTGGTTTAGTTGCCTGGCCTGTTGCAGGGCCGGCGCCATTGCCGAGGCTTTTGTCACGGTCAATCCGACTGCGCCCATGCCTTCTGCTATTTTTGCGTAATCACCCTGCATTTCACCGACACCAAATTTACCAGCTTCGGGGAATCCTCTGGGATAAGTTGCCATGTTGCCATTATTCAGTAGCACTGTAGTGATAGCGAAACCACTTCTCGATGCCGTTTCCAGGTCTGTCCCCGACATACCAAAGGCAGCATCACCCATGAGGTTGAGGCAGAATTTTTCCGGGTTCGCCATCTTCGCGCCAATCATTAACGGTATACCAAATCCCAGGTGGGTCGTCTTACCCCAACCCACATAGCTGTGCGGCGATGTGGCTGTGTAAAAAGGCACAAACGAGTCCCTTGGGGCTCCCGCATCATGGGTGACAATACTGTTTTCACGGTCCAGGTTTTTATCTATCTCATGAATCACTCGATAGGTATTCAAAGGTTCTTCTGTTGAAGTCAGTAGAGGTTGCCACTGTTTCAACCAGTCTGCTTTGACCTCAGCAATTAGTTTGGCCGTGCTTTTTACGTCACCAAACCCATTTCCGTCGGTTTCATCCTTAATGGCATCGATCAAGGCGAGTAGGGTCAGGCGAGTATCACCCAGCAAGGCAATATCGACGCTTTCATCGCGACTGATCGCCGAGACATCATCGGTATTCTGAATTAAGACCTTGTTATTACTGCGAATCGGCTGGCCGTAAAAGGTGCGGGTCAGGCTCGATCCCAGAGCTAGAATCAAATCACATTCGCTCAACCACTTACCCGCGGCCATGGTGGTAAGCCCACTACCCGCGCCCAGGCATAAGGGATGGCGTTCATCCATCGCAGACTTCCCGGGCATGGTGCAAAATACCGGTATTCCNGTCAATTCTGCTAATTGCTTCAGCTCGNCGGTAGCGCCACCCAGGAGNACACCCTGNCCAGCCCAAAGCAACGGTCGCTTTGCTNCTCGAAGCGCCTTCACCGCATCGCTGATGTCAGAATCTGAGGGTCGCGCTAATGCACGAGGCGGCGATTGATAATTCAATGCATTATCCGGGATTTCTTTCATGCAAACGTCAGCGGTTAACTCAACAACGACGGGGCCACCCGGTNCATTACGCAGGGCATGAAAAGCACGCCGCATCGCGTTGCCGATATCTTCAGGCTGGTAGANGGCTTCCACCTGCTTCACTATCCCCTGGTAATTATGCACCGCTGAGAAATTTGGTTTCACGGCAATCTGNTTCAGCAGCACGCCTCCGGGCAAAACCAGAATGGGGATACTATCGGCGTAGGCCTGGGCAATACCNCCCACGGCATTTTCGGCTCCAGCCTGGGATTGAATTGCCGCGACCCCGATTTTATTCCGGTCACTGGTTCGACTGATCCCATCAGCCGCCATAATTGCGCCACGTTCATGTCGGAAGGCAACCGGCCTGATACCNTGCTTTGCAGCAGCTTCGATCAGCGGGTTATTGGGAAANCAGGTCATGAGGTCAATACCTTCGNCCTTGAGAATCTCTGCGATGTAGTCATTACCATTCATAGCCCAGTCCTTTATCCGCGTTAAACCNTAGTTTATATCTTCTCTATAGACAGCTTATCAAGCAATGCCNTAACGGTAATGCGCCTGAAACCTTNAAACACCGNCAAATAACTTAGCGTCAAATAACGTAAACGTCGCCAGAACTNCAAGGATGCTCNAACGNGGCCACAATCANGNGCNAGGCAGGTGGAACGAAACAGCTATGGTTTGTTTATACACAGCCATGTTGCCAAAGGGGATCNCCAAATTCTCTGCAGAGATGCTTTANACAAAGTTAGATACCGACGTCAACTACCCNTGCANTTTGCTAGTTTATTGCCAGCCCTGGCGGACGGCGCTGAGTGTGCACCCGGACCCGGTAACTGCAGTCAACACAATGTCGGATTAGAAAAGCCGGCCCAGCTTGATCGGTCAGCAACAGTGNCCAACGGGCCTACCGGATTATGAAAGCAAGCGACCTCCATCTACATCCAGCGCGATGCCGGTTACAAATTTAGCNTCCTCAGAGGCAAGATAGGCAAAGGCATCAGCGACATCTTCAGGCAAGGCNCGCCGGCCCATAGGTATTCCTGCCACCACTTTTGCCTCCAACGCTTGATCCAGATCTTTCTTGCCAGAGACCTGGAAGTCAAAATTAGTAGCCGAAGATACCGGGCAAACGCAATTGGCGCGAATCTTCGGCGCCAGCTCAATTGCCATAGTCTGCGTTAAATTAATCACGGCTGCCTTAGAGGCATTGTAGGCTGCCAGTCCAGGGCGAGGTCGTTTGCCACCCACCGACGCCGTGCTGATGATACAGCCGCCTTCGGGCATATGAGGCACACTCAGCTTAGTTGCAAGAAAAATACTCCTCACATTAATGCCCCACATGGAATCAAAATCCTCGGTTGACATTCTCGTCATATAACTGCCTTTATGGGGCGCTCCAGCGTTACAGCAGAGAACATCTATCTTGCCGTAGGCTTTCACGGCGGCATTCACCATGTTCTCATTATCTGCTTGGAGGGCAACATCCGTCTCGACTGCAATGGCATTGGTCAANTCCCGCGCCAGTGCTTCTGCACCNTCAACATTTNGGTCAGCAAGCACCAACCAGGCGCCTTCCTGGGAAAATTTTCTTGCGATAGCTGTTCCAAAACCGGATGCTGCGCCGGTAACAATGACCGCCTTGCCTGCAAACCTCCCCATACATTACTCCCAGTTAGCATTTCATATTCAGTTAGCCATGTAGGCCTGTTCGGTACCTTCAAGGCAGCGTTTCATCTGCTACCGTCACCAGNGTCTTACCAAAATTTCGACCCGCCAGCATNGCCTGAAAAGCCGCCGGCGCCTTTTCCANACCGGACCAGCGATCCTCTCTATAAAACATCTTTTCATCCCTAACATAATCACCGACTTCGGACAAAAAGCGATCTTGATACNGATCAACGAAATTTCCAACGAACAGGGAATGAACTTCAACCTGCTGCGCATCAAACACGCGCTGACCAGTGGCCTTCCATACCTCACGGGCATCGCTACCATCGGTATTACCGTACTGGGATATCAACCCACAGACAGTAATCCTGGCTCTGCTATTGAGCAATCCAAGAACNGTCTCATAAACCTTGCCACCGACATTTTCAAAATAAATATCGCAGCCATCAGGACAGGCACNATGAAGCTGCTCTGGAAAATCTTCAGCNAGATGGGAAACACAGGCATCTAGNCCCAATTCTTCCAGGCAAAACCTGACTTTCTCTGGCGTGCCGGCGATACCAACGACTCGGCAACCAGCCAGNTTAGCCAATTGTGCTGCCACCTGTCCTACGCCGCCCGATGCAGCAGANACGACAACAGTTTCGTCAGCACGAGGTTGACACTGAATGACCAGCCCCGAATAAGCCGTTAATCCCANCATCCCCAAAACACCGATCGCCGTGGACAGAGGAGTCTGGTCAGGATCTAAACGCCGCGGGTGCATATAACCAAAATGGCTGATNCCCTCTCCTGTAAGGCCATAACTCTGCCAGCCATTGGTGTTNAAAATATAATCCCCTGGCTCAAACGGTCCCTTGTTACTGGCCACNACCTGGGCAACCGTCCGGCCATGGCATACCTGCCCTGGCACTTCCGTGCCATTACGCCTTCGTCCCCACTGATACGGGTCCATGGACAGGTAAATCGTNCGGGTCAGTACCTGCCCAGACGCCGGATCAGGCGCCTTTTCCTGGCTGAGTACAAAATCCTGATCCACCGGCCATCCGCCTCTGGGGGTGTGCGCTAACTGCCATTGGCTATTGATCATGGGCCCTACCCCTGGGTTGTNCTTTACCNTAGNGGAAACAGCCACCTGCCTGGGCAGGATNGCGATATTTCANGTCTGCTTCAGCTCCACCAGAATCGCTCTNTACGCTTCACCCAGATTGGTCGCGGTTTCGACATGGCCTTTNCGAATAAAATCTGCTTTGCCGGGGACAGGGGAAAATTCTATGCTGTCACCCATTGCCCCGCCNGNNCCTTCATGAAACTGCACNGCNATNGGNCCTGTCCCNGATATATTCAACAAAAAATAATCATGCTNGTGGCGATGCCTGNGGATNCTGCCTCCGGCCGGCACCCNCTGGTTCCAGACACGAACCGTATCGTCTTCAAAAACAATTTCAGTTGCTATGGGATGNTCTTCAGTCATTGATAATCTTCCCCAGACGCTCATTNGCGGCAAGAAAATCTTCCATAAAATCATACACCACCTGACGCGAAGTCAGCGACTGGTTCATCATACCCACGCCCTGACCCACAAAGAAAGTGGCCAACTGCTTTGCGCCTTCATGACCGATCTCCGCCATTTTAGTTACNTTNGCCAGAGCCGGCTCACTCACTAAAGACTGCAGCGGCATAGCCAGTGGATCCGGCGCATCTTCGCTAAGCTCCCAGGCATCGGTCCAGGGTGACCTGATCTGCCTNGAATATTTACCGGTCCGNCTGCGCGAACGAACCGTNTGGCTNGAGCCTGCTGCCAGTAACTTTTCCTTAATAACCGGTGACGTTTCTGCTTCCTGGGTTGTCAGCCAGACGGAGCCGGTCCAGGCNCCATCAGCCCCCATGGCCATCGCNGCNGCCATCTGTCGACCTGTGACAATACCGCCTGCTGCCAATACAGACACATGCGGATATTTTTCAACGGCCTGNGCTACTTCTGGAACCAGAACCATGGTTGATACNTCGCCACAATGGCCACCCGCCTCCGTNCCAGCGACTATAAGAATGTCGACCCCNGCCTCTGCNTGTTTAACCGCGTGGTGCTTAGCGCCGACCAGNGCGCCTACCGGTACGTTATNCTTCTTGCCCAATTCCAGCATGTAGCGGGGCGGCACCCCCAGTGCATTAACAATGATGCTGATCGGGTGCGCAAAGGCAACGTCGAGGATATTTGCTGCCCGTCCCTCGCCCAGAAACCCGCCATTGCCCCGGGATGGGCNNNTTTGNTANACATCCGCTGTGTCGACATTATGNCGAGCCAGNACACCTGCGGCAAAATNCTTATGTTCATCAGGGATCATTGCATGTATCTCTTGCGCCGATAAACTTTCATCTTTATTGGCCATTGACGTGGGAACAATAAGGTCAACACCATAAGGCTTGCCGTCGATATGGTCATCAATCCACTGCATTTCTATTTCGAGCTGATCGGGTGTGTAACCAGCCGCCCCCAGTACGCCCATACCCCCTGCTTTAGAGACTTCACAAACCACGTCCCGGCAATGAGTGAAGGCAATTAACGGAAATTCAATTCCCAGCGTGTCACAAATCGGCGATTTCAAGGCATTCTCCTTTTCAATGTTATGCTTCTGATCATTAAATCGTGATGGGTCGAACATAACAGAGTTTTACCGCGGGGAAATACTTTTTTCTGCAGGATGCCNCCAAAANGCCCTGGCTAGCGCTCCACNNGGCCTTTCACTGCTGCNGACAATGATGTANTTTTTCCAGTATCGAGCCGACCTGCTGGTCATCAAGCGCACCTGCGTTGAAACTGGTGCGATCAATCAGGTCACCGAAACGCCCCACCCATTCATCAACCACTTCATCAGGCGAGCCAACNATCGTGAATGNTGCCAGAATNTCGTCTTCAATCAACATNGCCATCTCCTCAGTGCGATGCTGTTTCATCAGCTTGTTCAGTTCGGTCTGCAGNTCTCCCCAGCCATGCGCATCCAGAACCATTCGGTATCCNGGTGTAGAACCATAAAAAGCAATTCTTCCCCTGGCTACTTCAATCGCNTTATTGATCTCCTGGTCCGAATTACCNGTTGCAATCAAGGGNGAAAAATCTATTTCAAAATCGGACCGATCCATTTCAACGGCAGCCAGGCCAGCTGCAACAGCAGGCAAGTTAACTTCTCTGATGAATTTTTCNGTCGTAAANGGATGCATGATGAACCCATCTGCTGCCTCAGCGGCTACTCTGGTCATCAGCGGTCCTGTTGCCGATAGAAAAATTCTTGGNCTGCCCCACTTNGAATTTTTCGGGGTAAATGTGCTTGGCATCAAGGTATGTTGGTAATACTCGCCCTGGAAATCGAGTCGATCNCCCTGGTACCAGCAATCATAAATGTGGTGCATGGCATTGATGAATTCTCGCATTTGCCTGGGTGCCCTGTGCCAGGGCATTCCAAACCGGCGGGTAACATGCGGTTTAACCTGCGTGCCCAGGCCCAGGATAAACCTNTCCTGGCTAAATGCATTCAAGTCGTGGCCAAGATGCGCCATGCTCATGGGATTGCGGGCAAAAGCAACCGCCACTGAAGTCATCAGCTCAATGCTACTCGTATGCTCCGCTGCCAGCGTCAGCGNTAGAAACGGATCATGCTCAAGCTCAGCGATCTTAAGCCCGTCATAACCCAGCGCTTCAGCTCGCTGCGCCTGTCTTCCTACCTGACTGAGGTCAGCACTGACGGAAACATCAACTTTCATTTATTTCAGCTCACATCAAAATCAAAATTATAGGCTCGGCACGCATTACCCTTAAAAAACGACTCGGCAACGGATTCTCGNAAAGCAAGATCCGCTATTTCCNGCCGGGATCTTTCCCAGTTAATGGTTGGATACTCGGTACCAAACATCATTTTTTCCTTACCCCGGGTATTAATGAAATGGACAAAATTCTCTGGCCAGTATTTCGGGGCAACCGCACAGCAGGACATATAAACATTGTCCCAATGACTGATCGTGGATATCGTTTCTTCTATCCATGGCTGCCCACANTGAGTCATGATCAAGCGCAATTCCTGAAAGTGGAAGGCCACCTCATCATAGTAGATAGGGTTCTGAACAAAGCCCGGCCTTCTCGGGCCTGGCATACCGGCATTCTGGGAAACCGCCAGGTCTAATTCCAGAGCTTTAATATAAAAAGGCCAATAGACTCGATCAGTTGGCGGTAAACCCGTTCTNAATGGGGGTATTCTCAGACAACNAACATTATACTGCTCNTGGTAAGCCTTAATCTTCTCGATTTCCTTGAAACCATTGATGGGGTTAACAATCATTGCTGGAAGAATTTTACTGGGATATTGCAAATGAGCATCGACCACCCACTGGGCATGATCCGGTTCCATAATAGAAATGACACAAGCTCCTATATCGGACTCATCCAATATTTCAAGCAGTGCTGTTGCTGAATCAATTTTTCTCCTGGCNNCAATATCTTTAAACAAATAACTTAACGCAGCATCGCTTCCGGGTGACANAAAACTTGAATTAATCAACGAATCAACCGCGCGTTCTACCACTTTCTGATCCTCCTGGCCACGCTTAGTTATGGCCTACTTAGTTATGCCTGATAGCCCTTACAACTCAATCCCTGCGGGNCCGTTGCCAATCAGGCACCATCACCTGCCACCGGCAACCGACGTTAAGGCAAATCCCCTGTTAACGAAGCCCGCTGGGAGATTTCAATCCAATTGCCATCAGGGTCTCGGACAAATGAGATCCTTGCCGTTGTTCCCAGCGTCCTTGGCGGACTCCCCTGGNTGCCCCCTCTATCGATAAAACCACAATATTCTTCATCCACATCCCAGACCTGAACGGTAATATAACGAAAACCAACGCCGCGCATCTCCTGGCAAGGCTGGTGACCNGGNTTTTCCTCNAGAAACAGCAGCGTCGTCCCCCACTTGAAACAATTTTCGTCTACTTCCTCTATNNGNAGTACNCGTCGATAAAAATGCTGNAATGCTGCGATCGATGAGACTTCCAGCTCANTGCCTATATGGTCAACACCAAATTCACCTTCCGGAATCAAGGTGACCCGATTACGATCCGGGTCATACAGGGTGACGGGTTCTTCAATATCATCGCTGGCAATCAACAGACCGTTATAACCGGACATCGTCTGACTGGGAAGTACATCCCGAAGATGATTCAGCTTGAACACAGAACCGTTCAAGCTATGCCGGTGCTGATGATTACCACCCCCCACCTTCAACAGTTGTTCGTAAGGAAGGCCCACTTGCCTGCCCCAGAAATCAAGCATTGCATCGCGCTGATTGGTCTGAATACCAACATCGATATAGGGTTTTGCTAGTTCCATTGCTTTATCCGTATCCCCTGAATTANTTTTCCCNTATAGGCCAATGCGTCTGTCAAACCAGACCTTCNACCTGGAGGACTTCTGCAACAGGCGCAAGTACTTCCATTCTATGGCGATGATCGATTACACGCGGCAGTNANGATGTGTTAACACCATCACCCTCTAGCCATCTGGAAAGGNTATAAAGATAGATATCGCAGATAGAGTAGTGTTCACCCATCACCCAGGGCCCCGCTAACAGTTCATCTTCAATTAATTGAAAACCTGCAGTCATNGTCATGGGCACTTTTGCCTTCATTGCAACCAGGGCTGCCTGATCATCCGCCCANCGGTAGCCTCGAGGGCCGTGCGCATGAGCAACATGGACTGTAGATGCCAGATAGTTATTGAATTCCTGCACTTTGGCTAAGGCAAAAGGATCATTCACTGGCGCCAGACCGGCCNGGGGAAACAACTGGCTGATATAGAACAGTATGGCTGAATTTTCAGTTAACGTGCCCTGCTCNGTTATCAGGACCGGCACTCGTCCCTTCGGATTGATAGCAAGGTATTCATCTGTTGTCTGTTCTCCCCGATGCAGATCCACTCTTCTGCTTTCGAATTGTGCACCTGACTGATGCAAAGCAATATGCGGTGCAAGCGAACAGGCGCCGGGTGCATAATAAAATATCATCAAATTAACCGTTTTCTAGAATTACCAGCTTAACATTATGCACAAGTTGCGCTTGGGCCGACACACCTGCAAACTATTAAGCAGGGATAGGCCCGAATTGAAAAGGGAAAAACCAGGTGGCGACAGACATTGTTGATGTTTTAATCGTNGGTGCCGGGGCATCAGGTGCNGCNGCNGCCTGGAGCCTTGCCGATACTCGAATGAGGATAGTCTGTCTTGAGCAGGGNGACTGGGTCAAACCCACGGATTATCCCAGCAATGGAGAAGACTGGGAATCCAGNGCCGGTTACGGCGATTTTGCAATTAACCCCAATCGCAGAAAACTTGATGTCGACTACCCGATCAATGAAGACAACTCCCCCATCTCAGTTGCCAATTTCAATGGTGTTGGCGGCGGCACCATCTTATATGCCGGGCATTTNCCCCGATTCCATCCATCTGATTTCAGGGTGAAGAGCCTCGATGGNATCGCCGACGACTGGCCTATTAACTATCAGACCCTGGAGCCCTATTANGATGAAAACGACCGGATAATGGGCGTCTCTGGTTTAGCNGGTGATCCGGCTTACCCGGCTAAACCCGCCCTTATGCCACCGGTACCACTGGGGCAGTCCGGTGAAACGCTGGCGCGAGGCTTTAATCGCCTGGGCTGGCACTGGTGGCCTTCCGACAGTACTGTTGCCACCCAGCCTTACGATGGCCGGGATCAGTGTATTAATCTTGGCGCTTGNCTGAGCGGCTGTGCACAGGGAGCAAAGGCCAGTACTGACATCACCTACTGGCCAAAGGCCATTCGCAGCGGTGTGGAAGTACGAACCCGCTGCAGGGTTAAAGAAATCACCNTGCACGACAATGGTATGGCATCCGGCGTCACCTATTTTGACCGTNACGGTCGCGAAATCCATCAANGCGCCGAAGTTGTTATTCTTGCCTGTAATGGCNTCGGTACGCCGAGGATCCTGCTTAACTCCAAATCGAAACATCACCCGGATGGCCTGGCAAACTCAAGCGGATTAGTGGGCAGGAATCTCATGTTCCACCCCTATGCTTCAATCCAGGGGATATTTAAGGATCCATTGGACGGTTGCCATGGCCCAAGCAACTGTATATGGAGCCAGGAATTCTATGAAAGCGACCCATCCCGCGGCTTCCTGCGCGGCTTCACCTACGAGATNAGCCGAGGTCAGGGACCGGTCAGTACGGCGTTACAGGGTATGGGTAGCGGTCACATTCCCTGGGGAGAAGGACATCACCAGGCCTTTCGGNAAATGATAGACCGGACAACCGGCATGGTTGCNATCTGTGAAGATCTGCCCGAAGCACACAATACNGTCACCNTGGATCACGCACTCACTGATTCTAACNACATTCCTGCCCCTAAAATTGACTACACNATCAGCAANAACTCCCAGGCTATGCTCGATTTCTCGATCAGCAAAGCATCAGAAGTACTTCGAGCAGCAGGGGCTCTGGACGTTATAGCAACTGCGCCTATCAGCATTGGCGGATGGCACCTGATGGGCACAGCTCGAATGGGTATTGATCCAAATAATTCGGTTGTCAATGAATGGGGCAGAAGCCATGATGTGAAAAACCTGTTTATTGTCGATGGCAGCCTATTCGTCACCAGNGCGGGAGTAAATCCGACTCGAACCATTCAGGCNCTNGCGCTNTATATCGCCGACAACATCAAAAAACGGCTGGACACATTATTCGACTGAGATGCCCATGACAGATTCTACCCAAAATGACTTGATCAGCAGTGACGGCCTGCCAGCAGCACACAAACACTGCCTTAANTGGNTAGCGGGCCAAATGATNCCTGCCAGTANAGACCTGCAGTTACCTGGTGCTGACGATGCGCAGATCATNACCANGATTATGCAACGCCTCGGCAAACAACTCAGTGCCTTCGCAGAAATCTACGATTGGCTGGAGCAAGCCTCCTTAGAAAAATTTGAGCTANCNTTTTCTGAAATAAACGATGCCTTCAGNCGGACACTACTGNCTGATTTCAGGAGCCAGAAAGCCCCGCTNGCGAGCGCCTTAATGGTCACCATTGCCTCCTGCTACTATGAAGATAAACGCGTNCTGGAATCCATTAAACACGAAGCCAGGCCACCCTTCCCGCTGGGCCATAAACTGGACCAGGGAGACTGGAGCCTGCTCGANCCTGTTAAAAGACGCCCTGCATTTTATCGAAAGACCGACTAACCGTGAATTCTTACAGCGATGGGCNGCGCTTCATTTTCAGATGGAGGCATCCGGTGAAAACCTCGATAGACCATCACCACCTGTGCATCCTTATGANNACTGTAAGTTTCGTTTTCCNTGATCGTGAACCAAGGTTGTCAGCCAATGCCACCTGACTTAATCCTGGGTAATTCCAGTCGCCGTTTCTCGGGGNTTACTTCCACCCTGCTACAAGTACTGCCGCATCAACAGCAGGCTTGTGAACTGGCTGTTCTGGGCNGCCATCACCTGCCGAAAGGCACCCCGGTAATCGGNTTTCTTGAAGCTGTATTCATGTTGCGACGGCTGTCANGCAATGACTCTAACGTCATCTTTCATGCGCGTAGAAATGATGAAATGATNCAGGCATTAGTGTTAAAGCTGTTTTCCGGGANCAAGCTGAAAATTGTTTTCACCTCTACCGCGCAACGTCACCACAGCCGGTTTACCCGCTGGCTGATAAGAAAAATGGACGGCGTCATCTCAACCTGTGATGCTGCTGCCTTTTATCTTAAGCGCAAACCACAGGCCATCATTGCGCACGGTGTTGATTCGCAGCGCTATCAACCGGCANCCTCGAAGAGCGAGTTATGGAAGCAGTTGGGTCTGCCNGGTAAGCACGGCATAGGNATTTTCGGTCGAGTGCGAAAGCAAAAAGGGATCGATATCCTGATAGACGCAGCNATTCCCTTGCTGAAAAGAAATCCGGACTGGAGCGTCATCATTGTTGGCGAGATCACAGCCGATCAAACCGNATTCTTTGAGCAACAACAACAGAAAATTAAAGCTGNAGACCTGGCCGGGCAATTTGTTTTCACTGGGAAACAACCTTTCCAAAGNATACCAGAGTTGTTTCAAGCCATGAGCATCATCACGGCGCTAAGTCGCAACGAAGGCTTCGGCCTTACTGTCCTGGAAGCCATGAGTTCGGGGGTTCCTGTCATCGCCAGCACGGCCGGTGCCTGGCCGGAAATTATCAACTCAACTCAGACNGGTAGAATCGTGCCCATAGCTGATGTGGCAGCAACATCTCGAGCACTGAACGAACTGATCAACGATAGCGAAACTCTGGAGGCTCTGGCCCTGCAGGCCCGGCAGAAAGTGATCGACTNCTACACCGTCGAACAGGAAGCCGCCAAGCTGCTGAATTATTTCCAATCGCTGCAATAGCCTACTTGGCTGGCATGAGTNCCGNCACTATAAGGATAACTGCCTGATACCTGCNGGGGTTTCAATCACCTTCTGGTCTGCAACAGTCCGGCGAATGGCTCGATTCCGGGCCCAGCCTTCAGCAGACGCATAGCCTCTGGGGTGATCCAGNTGTANCGTGATAGCACTGTATCTTATCTGNTTGGGCCTGACCCCGAGATTGACCAGGCGCTCGCCAAATTCGCAATCCAGCCCACCATATTGCAAGCGCTCATCAAAGCCGTTGACTGCCAGTGCATCTGCTTTCCAGCCTGAAGCATTGTGACCGTTCCAGGTTCTTTTGGTCGGCGTTAATCGATTGAACCATTTCGACTGACCACCACTGGCAGTCAACTTCANGAATTTCANGGATGATTTCATGCCCTGGTGCANTAACCATTGTCGATCAAAGCACAACCCGGCCTCAATAGCNTTTTGATCAATTGCCTGGCTCACCNCCAATGGTAATTTGAAGTAACCGCCACTTAAATAACGGCCCGGCTCAGCCTGCTGTCGATGGGCCGTGACAAAATCGTGTCTGGGTATACAATCACCATCGGTNAGGATCAGATATTCACCTTCCGCNGCCAGGATCGCTTTATTGAGAATNCGACACTTCTGGAAACCCTCATCGGCGTGCCAGACATGTTTCACNGTCAAATGAGTCTGTGNNCTGAACGCCTTTATTACCNGTTCGGTATCAGAACGAGAGCCATCATCAGCAATGACAATTTCAAATTCGATATCAGCCTGATAATGAAAGCCCCACAATACTTTCGCTAACCAGTCAGGNGAGTTATAGGTTGTGAAAATAACACTGATAAGCAAACCATTTTCTCCAGGAAACTCAATCAAGGGAGGNAGGGAGCAAGCATTATCACCTATTTGCGACCTGTTTTCCCATGGGCACAACATTGNAGTCACTGNTTCAGCTATAGGCCCGGTCGATCACATTAAGCCGCAAGTTCAAAAGCNGCAGCTATCAACTGCTTTGTATAGGCTTCAACNGGAGATTCNAATATCTGCTCGCTTGAGCCCTGCTCAACAATAACGCCGTTTTTCATAACCAATACCCGATGGCTCAGGGCCCTTATAACCTTTAGGTCATGGCTGATAAACAGGTAAGTCAACTCATGCCTTATCTGCAACGCTCGCAACAAATCAACTATCTGCGCCTGCACCGACATATCCAGTGCCGAGGTNGGTTCATCAAGCACAATGAATTTGGGCTTCATNATCAGCGCCCTGGCAATAGCAATTCGCTGGCGTTGTCCGCCTGAAAATTCGTGCGGATATCTGTCCAGCGAATCCTGGGTAAGACCCACCTCATCCAGCATCTTGGCAACTTCCAGTCTGGTTTGGCTGGCAGATAATGTTGGATGATGAACTGCCAGGCCTTCGGCAATGATCTGCTGAACAGACATTCTTGGTGACAGGCTTCCGAACGGATCCTGAAACACGACCTGGAAATCCTTTCTCGCCTGGGTNAACTNCTTACGGTTTAGCCGGTGCAGGTCCTTACCATCAATTCTGAGTTCTCCTTCGCTATGGATTAGTTTCAAAACNGCCATACCCAGGGAGGTTTTNCCAGAACCAGATTCNCCAACGATACCGAGGGTTTCCCCTCGATAAACCTCAAAGCCAACCTTATCCACTGCTTTAAAAGACTCACCCTTCCAGAAAAAGCCCTTGGTTGTCTGATAGCTAACCGATAAATTTTCTACCTGCAGTAATGGCNGTTTGTCCCTGAGCTCAATAGGGTCCCCCTGGGGCTCNGCTGACAGCAGCGCCCTGGTATAGTGATGTTGTGGCTGGGTAAATACNTTNTGGCACAGGCCCGACTCCACTATCTCGCCTTGAGTCATAACACAGACTCTGTCNGCCATCTTTCTAACAACCCCTAAATCATGGGTAATTAACAGCAAGCCCATNCCCAGTTGCCGCTGCAGGGATTTAAGCAGGTTCAGAATCTGTGCCTGGATGGTGACATCCAATGCAGTGGTTGGCTCATCAGCNATCAATAAATCCGGTTCNTTGGCCAGGGCCATAGCAATCATGACGCGCTGCCGCTGGCCTCCCGATAACTCATGTGGGTAGGCTTTCATTTTGTCTATGGGATCAGCAATACCAACTAAAGNAAGAAGCTCAATAATTCTGGGTCTGGCCACCTGNAGGGNCATCTGCTTATGAACCCAAAGTATTTCAGCTATCTGCCTTTCTATANTATGCAGCGGATTCAGGGATGTCATGGGTTCCTGAAANATCATGGAGATNACCTGACCACGAATCTGGCGCATCTTTTCCTGACTNGCTCCAATCACCTCCTGGCCGAGGCATTTAATAGAACCATCCGGATGCGAAGCCTTGGGGTAAGGCAGCAATTGGACGATTGACAGGGCAGATACAGATTTACCAGAACCACTTTCTCCTACCAGGGCCAGCGTCTCGCCTTTGCTGATANTNAAAGAGATNTGATCCACTACAGTGCGATCGGCAAATTTCACCGTGAGNTTATCAACTTCAACTATTACCTGATTTTCCTGCACTCAGGACNACCTCCTTCGCNGTTCCTGGNAAGCGCTTTCCGCAACCCTTATAAAAGATACGGTTTAACGAGCCAAAGCCCTAAAATAACCCANTGCCCGGTAACATCGCAAACNCAAAAGCCTCTTATAGCANTANTCNNGNCTTTGTTTGGTCCACCGCCTGCCAATAAAGCTAGTTAACCAGCAAATAATTTGTTATTAAAAGAAACAGAGCACNAAGTATTGATAATGAAAATTCTATTTGCGCTATATCTGACTTTATCGTTACTACCCATAAATAGCCTGGCTGACAGNCAATACCANCATGCCTANGCTTTTTTAAGCACGCCAAAGTACCCTGCCGACTTCAACCATTTTGACTATGTCAATCCTGAGGCGAACAAAGGCGGCGCTATACGCCTCCCACAAATGGGCAACTGGGACAACTTGAATCCCATTACCACCAAGGGCAGATTAGCTGCAGGACTGGGTTTCTGGTCCAGAGATACCAATCTCCTCTGGGACAGCTTAATGGTTCCTGCTCTTGATGAACCGGCAACCCACTATGGTTTACTGGCCGAAGGCATTGCTGTTGCTGAGGACCGCTCCTGGGTCGCCTTCAAACTCAGAGCCGAAGCCCGCTTTCACGATGGTCAGGCCATTACCACTGAAGATGTTGAATTCACTTTTAAGGCCATCATCGAGCATGGNGCCCCAGATCTAAAAAGTGCCTTCGGCGCCTTCCAANTGGAAGTAGAAACAACCCATGAATTCAGGTTCCTGATACCAGCCGAATATAGACAGGATCCTGAATTACCCATTCGACTCGGCGCGCTGCCTATTCTCCCGGCGCANGTCTGGACAGACCGCGGCATCGACAAAACAACCGTTTTGCCCATCCTGGGATCTGGACCCTATGAAATTGCCGAAATGCGGGTCGGGCGCTGGATAAAATTCAATCGAATAATCGACTACTGGGGGGCTCATCTGGCCATCAATCGCGGCCGTTACAACTTCGATGAGGTTAAATTCGATTATTTCCGAGACGATCAGGTTCAAACCGAAGCGGTCAAAGCNAATATTGTCGATGTCCATGTGGAAAATGTCCCNAGGACCTGGTATGCATCCTATGATATCCCGGCAGTCAGTGAAGGTTATGTCATTAAACAAGAGTATCAACTGGCTAAACCCGCTGGCCTGTGGTGGCCAATTTTCTGGAATATGGCGCAGAAACGATTTCAGGACTGGCGTGTTCGCAGNGCNCTGTGGATCATTAACGATATGACCTGGCAGAACACCAGATCCTACGGCTTCTGGGGGCANGCAACCAGCTTCTTTCATGATTCCGAATTTGCTGCAAGAGGATTGCCCTCTGAAAAAGAACTGGNATTGCTTAANCCTATTAAGCATCTGGTGCCAGAGCAGGTTTTTTCACAACCCTACCGGGCTCAACCTAATAGCGGTTCAGGCTGGTCAAGAGCCAATCTTCTAGAGGCGGCCAGTCTGCTCAAACAGGCAGGCTGGGNTGTCCGCGATAATAAACTCGTACACGGTGAAACCGGTGAATCCTTCGAGCTCAGGTTAGTAGCTGTNTCTCCTGCCCTGGCTGGCTCTTTTATCCCGCTCACCAGGCAACTGGCGAAACTTGGCATCAAGGCCAGCGCCAAATCACCCGAGATTTCAAACTGGCTATACAGGATGCGTTCNGGGGATTTCGATGGTGGCGCAATCTGGTTCCTGCCNAACAATACACCGACACTGCAGATCAGAAATTCTTTCCATAGCAGCGAAGCGAATCGTGACTATAGTGCGAACTGGTCAAACCTTCAGGATCCGGCAATCGACTTCCTGATTGATGCCATTGGCACAGCGGAGACCTGGCCCAGCTATGTCGCCGCAATCAGGGCATTTGATCGTGTCATGTTACACAACTATTACTGGTTACCCATGATGTCNAAAACCAATCATGCCATCGTCTACTGGGATAAATTCGGTATTCCTAACCATGGCCGGCTGCAGCGNCTGGGNTTTCTAGACCTATGGTGGTGGAATGAAGAAAAGGCCAGTCGCGTCGCCCGCTATGCTGGAGANGACAGCTGATGGCCCGATATATCTTCAAACGATTATTGCTGATTCTGCCTACCNTGTTTGGCATCATGGTTATCAACTTTACCATCATTCANTTTGCCCCTGGTGGCCCAGTGGAACAGGCCTTAGCCCAGGCAACTGGCCTTGGTAACATGTCCAGCACNGCAAGTATCTCTTCTGCAAATGCCATGGGNCCTGCTGAAAGCAGCGGTTATCAAGGCGCTTCCGGCTTGGANCCAGAATTAGTAGAGTCATTAAAGCGTCAGTTCGGCTTCGATAAACCACCGCACGTNCGTTTTTTTAACATGATGTGGAATTATCTTCAGTTCGATTTCGGACACAGCTACTTTCAGGATCGAGACGTGGTCGACCTGGTTTTCGAACGACTACCTGTGTCACTTTCTCTGGGCCTNTGGTCATTACTGCTCATCTACGGCATNTCAATCCCACTNGGGATCAGCAAGGCAGTCAAAGACGGAGAAGCCTTTGATCTGTGGTCCAGTTTAATCGTGTTCACNGCTTACGCTATTCCCGGCTTCCTGTTTGCTGTTTTACTTATTGTCATCTTTGCCGGCGGCTCTTATCTGGATTGGTTTCCGCTGCGCGGACTGACTTCCGAAAATGCANNCACCCTTAGTTTTGCGGCACANGTCAAAGACTATCTCTGGCACCTGACGCTACCGCTGATCGCCCTCACTATTGGCGGATTTGCAACCCTGACCATGCTCACCAAAAACAGCTTTCTGGAAGAATTAAACAAGCAGTTCGTACTCACTGCCTACGCCAAAGGATTAAGTCAGACCCGCGTNCTGTATGGCCATGTTTTCAGAAATGCCATGTTGATTGTTATTGCCGGATTCCCCGCCGCATTTATCGGCATCCTGTTTACCGGCGCGCTACTCATTGAGGTCATCTTTTCCCTGGACGGGATTGGCCTGCTTGGNTATGAGGCGGTCATTAAACGTGACTACCCTATATTATTTGGCACCATGTATTGTTTTACCTTAATCGGTTTATTTATGCAGTTGATCGGTGATCTGACCTACACCCTCATCGATCCTAGAATCGATTTTGAATCCAGAGACAGTTAAATGAATCCTATCAATCGTCGACGCTGGCAGCAATTCAGGGCAAACAAGCGGGGATACTATGCAACGCTTATTTTTCTGGTGTTATTCGTNACCTCANTATTTGCAGAATTTATTGCCAACGACAGNCCGATTGTATTTTCNATCGACGGACAGACTTACTTCCCAATCTGGNTATCTTACAGTGAAAAATCCCTTGGTGGTGAATTCGAAACGGAAACACACTATCTCGATCCCTTTTTCAGCGAGTTAGTTAAGCNCCATGGCTGGGCCCTCTGGCCCCCTTTTCGTTTCAGCTATAACACCNTAGACTGGAATCTGGCNCCCCCCTTNCCCCACCCTCCTGATGACGAACACTGGTTAGGCACAGATGGTGGCGGCACAGATGTTCTGGTCAAATTANTATATTCGTTCCGACTATCTGTCCTGTTTGGACTTTCATTAACNATCATCAGCTGTACCATCGGNATAACCGTGGGTGCCCTACAGGGTTATTTNGGCGGCTTAATAGANCTGATTGGACAAAGACTGGTAGAAATCTGGTCGGGNCTACCGGTTCTTTTTATCCTGATTATCCTCGCCTCCATGGTGGATTCAAACATCATCTGGTTACTGGTGATTCTTTCCCTGTTCAGCTGGATGGCCCTGGTTGGCGTGGTCAGAGCTGAATTTCTACGAGCCCGCAACTTCGAATTCGTTCGTGCGGCACGAAGCCTGGGTCTGAGNNATTTCACGATTATGACCCGGCACGTGCTCCCCAATGCAATGGTGGCTACCCTGACTTACCTGCCATTTATCCTGAATTCATCNATCACCACCCTGACTGCGCTGGACTTCCTGGGCTTTGGATTACCATTGGACGCACCTTCTTTCGGTCGGCTGNTATCCAGTGCAAAAGCAAACCTGCATGCCCCATGGATCGGCATAACCACTTTCTGCGCTTTAGCATCGATGCTGATTTTGCTCATCTTCATTGGCGAGGCCATAAGAGATGCGCTTGATCCCAGGAAAATACTCCTTACTGACGCTGCAGAGCCCTATGGATAACAATCCAGAGATTGACTTTCACNCNCAATTAGCAGGTAAAACAGGTTATTTTTCCGCCAGCAATCAGGNCTTGTTACTTCCATGCAAAACATCACCACATCAAAAATATCAAGCCNAGGCATNTAGCNATGCAGGTTCNAATTAAAGCCGTTACCGGGTCTATTAAAAGTCTCTTGCAACAGGACTAANGGGACCTCTGTCAGGTAANTTATGGCNTGCTTTNTCTTAACAGACCAGGCGGAAGCTAAATAAAACCAGCCAAAAAACCAATCAANAACTANACAAGAACTAGANGGGNATCNAGGTNAAAATCTAAGTAAAAGGCAGTGATTTTTTGACTTTAGCAACATTTACGATCACTATCCGCGGCTGGGACTATTACTGAACCNNNTAATATTTCATTACCTATACNGGGACTNGCCATTGTGAAGTTTCCTGAGGCGGACCAGAAANAAGGACTTTCAGTGATGATTTGCAGTAATTATCTATTTCAGAAACGAACTGGCNTCATCGCAAATGAATCAACTGAACATCAATAGGGGTAAACGACCGCTCAAAATCGCCATGGTAATAGACTCCTGGGACTATCCTTTCAACGGTACCGTTGTCTCCACTCAGCGCTTCGTTACCGCACTGGCAGATGAATTCGATTTCAGAATCCTTGCGACCCTTAAACCGGATTCAAATAACGANGACCGATTTGTGCACTTCACCAGATTACGTCTGCCCGGTGCCAATGACCTGATGGAATCAATGAATACACCGCTGGCCATCCCCAACAAAAAGAAGATTCTGGAAGCCCTGGCAGGCTGTNATCTGTTGCATATCCAATATCCCTTTTTCCTGGCCAGCGCCACTATAGATTGTGCNCGTAAATTGAATATTCCCATTATATGTTCTTTNCACGTGCAACCTGAAAATCTCCTGCGCAACATTAGTCTTGAGCATAACTGGAGNATCAAATGGTTATATCACCTCTTTCTGCGCAAGNTNTACAACCAGGCAGACCTGGTAATCACNCCATCTGATTTTGCTGCAAAACTGCTGCTTCAATANGGCCTGGAAAAACCGGTNATCACTATCTCAAACGGAATCCCGGATCATTTTTTTGATATTCAAAGAAATGANNAGCATNTGGATCAGTTTCATATCCTATCGGTGGGTCGTCTTGCGNCAGAGAAAAAACAGCATCTGATCATCGAGGCAATACANCGGTCAAAATTCAAGAAAANTATCAGTCTGACCTTAGCGGGAACAGGACCGCAGCAGAAAAAGCTGGAACGCCTGGCTGCNCGCCTCGGCGTGAANGCGTCCATAGGCAAGGTCAGTCAGCAACAGCTGGAAAGCCTATATGCGTCAACGGATCTTTTTGTGCANGCCAGTGAAGTTGAACTAGAAGGAATGGCCGTAATGGAAGCTATGGCCAGCGCATGCTGTGTCATCGTCAGTGATGCCCGGAGCAGTGCCCTGAGAGAATCGATCGACGATAAAAACACCCATTTCCGATCAGGCGATGCCGTTGACCTCNCCAAAAAAATNGACTTCTGGCTACCCAGAAGTACTCAACGCAGCACNCAGGGGAAGGTCAACAGAGAAAAGGTATCGGAAAANGCGCACTTCAATTCTNCGATGCGCCTGGCAGCAATTTATAGANAGACCTATGCAGACGCAAATCCTCAGATTACCCTNACCCATGGCTGAAACTATCGCAGACAGGCAGTGGCTTAACCGATGGTTAGGTCTAGTTCAGCNGTATTCTCTGCAGACCATTATATTACTGGCCTGCCTGGGAATAGCCTCCGCTACGCTATTTGCNTTTAAGGGAAAAATAAACTCTGANCTGGCAGATCTGGTTAAACCTGAAGATAACCTGNTCTGGTACCAGGACAATGAATATTTTAAAGAGGCCTTTCCCGATCTGCAACAGACTGCCATTGTTGTAATTTCCGGGCAGGACGGNAATGCCGTNAAACAAACCACCAGGGACCTGGCGGANGCCTTTACTGCCAGTAACCACTATGAATCTGTTTTCGCACCGACAGTTCATGACTTCCTAGAACAGCGCCTGCTCTANTTCCTCCCCTTAGACNAGCTTGAGCAGTGGCTAAAAGGAGCGGAATTCAATTATGGCCCGCTGCTGAGAATTGCCGATGAAGCTNATCTGAGCAATGTTATCTTTTCCCTGGCCGACTTTATTCAGGCTAACCCTGGATTACAGTTACCNGTCACGCTGGACAGCCTGGTCAATTCCCTGCCTAGNGACGAACTACAGATACAGGGCTACTACCCGCTGGTTGATCAAAATGCCAAACAGCANATCCACCTCATTCTTATTAANGGCCGTCAGGATTTTAACCAGCAGTTACCAAATTCAGAGATTATATCCAGCATNAGGCAGACCATTGAAGCTGAAGCTGTCGCCGAGGNCATCGAAGTTCATCTCACCGGAGAGGTCGCCCTGGCGGATGAAGAACTCCGCGCTGGTCTGCAGGGTATCGGTATNGCTGCTTCAATTTCCGCTGTGCTGCTTGCCATCATCATGGTAATCGGCATTCGCTCTACCAGCATTATTACCGCTATCTTTGCCATGCTCATTATTGGCATCAGCCTGACNCTGGGTTTTGCAACGCTGACGATTGGTAGTTTCAATACCCTTTCGATGATTTTCGTGGTGATGTTCTTTGGCTTGGGGGTCGATTTTGCTGTGCACTTTTCACTAAGGTTTCAGGTCGGCCTCAGGGATGGAAGCGTTTCGTCTTCACTGTTATCAACGTCAAAAGACCTGCTGCCCGCGCTACTTCTATGTACGGCAACTTCGATGCTGGCTTTCCTTTCCTTTGCCCCTACCGCCTATCTTGGATTGGCNGAATTAGGCATCATCTCGGCCGGTGGAATGTCCATCGCGTTATTTCTTACCATGACACTTCTGCCGGCGTGGTTCACTCAATGGTCGCCTGCTAACATCGTCGCCCAGGTCACTGCCAATCCACTGCCCCAGCTAAAAATCAGTTGGCTTGGCTACTTCGTCATACCACTTGGCTTAGTGGCCGCTTTCATTGCCAAAGATATCACGTTCGACTATAACGTCCTGGCAATGCGAGACGAAAATTCNGAGGCCACACAAACCCTGCTAACACTTCAGGAAGCCCAGTTGGCGACGGACTACAGTATTTCCGTGTTAGCAGACTCGGCCACTTCCGCCGCCCATCTGAAACAGCATCTAACGAGNCTGCCCCTGGTCGGGGACGTCACGACCCCGCTGGATTTTCTACCCTCTGAGCAATCCACAAAANANCTAATGCTNCAGGAAACCGCAGCATTATATGCCAACATAGAGGAAGTATTGCCAGGCGAACCCAACCAGCAACTGGAACCTGCGGTAGATTATTTTAAAGCATCGCTGCAGACCGTCGACGCTGAAAGTCGAGCTCAGTACCAGCCATTACTTCATACTCTCAACGCAATTGTCAAAAACCCGGAACGGCAGGCTCAAATAAATCAAAATATCCATCGCCAGGTGCAGGTAGCGCTGAATCATCTGAATAAAATGCTGACCGCCAGGTCTTTTTCAATTGAGGACATACCTGCCGCCTTCAAAGGCAGGCTCATAACCGATAAAAACCAGTATCTGGTTTCAGTTCAACCCAAACATAAACTCAATTCCCGAATAGAAACCGATCGTTTTATTAAACAAGTCATGCAGGAAGCCCCAAACACGGCTGGTCGCACCATAGTCGAGTGGGGCGTGGGTGATGTGGTAGTTAAAGCTTTTCAGCAAGCAGCGTCATTAACTTTCCTGGGCGTGTCTATTCTTCTAATAGCCTATTTTAGAAAATTTATTTTAGCAGTTCTGGTACTGATACCCATCGGACTCAGCGTGTTATTGACACTGGCGATCTGTCAACTATCCGGCCTGACTCTCAATATGGCCAATATTCTGGTGATTCCACTTATTATCGGTCTTGGGGTTGATGCCGGTATTCATGTTGTGCACAGGTACCAGCAGACCGGCGCCAGCGATATGCTGCTCAGTTTCAGTACTTCCAAGGCCGTCCTAATCAGTGCTTTGACGACCATTGGCACCTTCTTTTCATTGTCCTTTAGTTTACACAAAGGTGCTGCATCCGTGGGTCTATTACTGACCATTGCAATCTCATTAATGCTGTTAGTAACCTTTCTTATTCTGCCAACACTGCTACATCGGGTAGGCGTTGTCAGCAAGTCTGGCCACAAAATTTAACGCACTATAGTCAGATAGCATTACAATAAAAATGGCTGATGGCCGCACTCCTGGAATACTGGGCGAGCGATTTTTACTACCCGGTAATCACTTTCTCCTTGGCCTTCTCTCTCCGCCTGTGCCATGATTTCCGTTCAATTATGAGGGTTGGTCCCATGAAGGTCATCACCAGTATTCCCAGTGAAGCACTCAATGAAATAGCTGGCGTTGTTCA
Organism: Gammaproteobacteria bacterium; assembly: GCA_002697205.1. GTDB lineage: Bacteria > Pseudomonadota > Gammaproteobacteria > Pseudomonadales > Azotimanducaceae > UBA9926. The sequence continues at coordinate 2,179 of NZUN01000024.1, read as the reverse complement.
TGACCTTGATCTTACTGGATTTTCGGGCGTGTCAACTCAGGAAAATCGACACAATCCCTTCCTGCCACTTGCCATAGCCGCAACCCACAGCAGCAGACTGGAACTGAGAACCAGCGTGGCAATTGCTTTTGCTCGGAGCCCCATGGTTTCGGCGGGGCTAGCATGGGATCTTCAAGCGGCTTCTTCAGGCAGATTTACACTGGGTCTAGGAAGTCAGGTTAAAGGCCATAATGTGAGGCGTTTCAGCGTGCCCTGGAGTGCGCCAGCACCGAGGCTTAGAGAATATGTGCAGGCTGTTCGAGCTATCTGGCACTGCTGGCACACCGGGAGCCAGCTGGACTATCAGGGAGAGCACTATCAGTTGTCATTAATGACGCCCAACTTTACGCCAGAGCCTCTGAACTGCCCATTACCGCGGATTCAGATCGCTGCCGTCGGCCCGGCTATGATGAAGGTGGCTGCAGAAGAATGCGATGGGGTGATGCTACACGCTTTTTGCACTTCCCGATACCTAAGCACCTATATTATGCCAAGACTCAATCAAGGCCTGAATCGTGCGGACCGTAACAGAAAGGAATTTGAAATTTCCGGCGGCGGCTTCGTTATCACCGGCCAGGATGATGCCGCAGTTCAAAGACAATTTGAGTGGGTTAGAACCAGAATCGGATTCTATGGTTCCACTCCAGCATACTGGCCTGTTTTTAAAGTTCACGGATTAGAAGATCTTGGTTTTGAGTTAAACGCATTGTCTAAAAAGGGCCAATGGCAAGATATGTCGACAAGGATTTCCGATGATCTGGTGCATGAGTTTGCTGCGGTCGGGCGCTTCGATGAAATAGCCGCCGAAATTGAACAGCATTTTGGCGGTACGGTAGACATCGTAAGCCTGCCAAATGATACCCCTAAGGATCTCATCGAAGATATCCTAAATCTACAGACTCCGTTTCAAAAATGAACAGTTGGAATATTGGTGTTATTGGTGGTGGCAGCTGGGGCACCACGGTTGCCCACCTGTTAAGCCGCCATCAGGCCGTTAAACTGTGGGCAAGAAATTCCGATACTGTCAATGAAATAAACCAGGACCACAGCAACCAACATTATCTTCCGCAAGCCCGATTGTCACCGAAGCTTTCAGCAAGTGCCGATCTTCAGGAGATTCTCGAAGGCAAAAACCTCATTGTCATGGCTATTCCTTCCCAGAATTTCAGAGAAGTATTAACCCTGGGAAGCCAATATATTAAAAAAAACACGCCTATTATCAGCCTAAGCAAGGGGCTTGAGCTTTCCACAGGCTCACGCATGACCCAGGTAATCAATGCTGTTCTACCAGACCACCCCTGCGGCGTACTTACAGGTCCTAATCTAGCTATTGAAATTATGGCAGGATTTGCGGCAGCCAGTGTACTGGCTATACCCGATAAATCACTTAGACAGCAAATACAAAACGTATTTCACAGCAGTTTATTTCGTGTTTACCGCAATCATGACGTTATCGGCTGCGAACTCGGTGGTGTCCTTAAGAACATAATTGCTATCGCTGCTGGGATGGGCGATGGCCAGGGTGCGGGAGACAATACTCGATCTGCCATCATCACTCGAGGGCTAGCGGAAATGACCCGGCTTGGCACCGCCATGGGTGGAGACGCCAGAACGTTCGCGGGGTTAGCCGGCGTTGGTGATCTAGTGGCAACCTGTACCAGTGAAAAATCACGTAACAGAACTGTTGGCTTTCGACTGGGTATGGGTCAGCCAATCGAAGCTATAACGCGTGATATGTTTATGGTGGCCGAAGGCGTCAAGAGTGCGCCAGCCGTCATCGCCCTGGCAGGCAAGTTTAACGTTAAAATGCCTATCTGCCAGGAAGTCTGTGCCGTCGTACAGGGTAAGAGCGATGCCAAGCGAGGCTTTAAGGAATTATTAAAAGCAGAAATCGGCTCAGAAGCAGAACCTTTCTAAGCATCGCTAACTTGCCCTAACGCTGGGGCCAGAAATTATGACAAGCCAGCACCTACCTTTATTCTTAAGGAATTCTCAGTAGCGGTTAATTTATGCATCGGTAAACCGCAAACGCTAACGAGTGCTTTCACGGAAACAAACCGCTATCTATCATAGATCTAATTGATAATGATTCGTATTTAGATTATTATTTATGATTCTACCATGGGGATAAGCAATGCGA
>NZUN01000023.1 GCA_002697205.1 Gammaproteobacteria bacterium | reverse complement strand
TGATAAAAGCAACGATGGCCCTTTCGCGCTAATACGTGCTTTCTCGGAGATGAATAAACTACGCGATCTGTCCAACCTGTACACACTGCTGACACGCGACCATACCTACTTTATTGCCAATAGCCTAGGTTATATCACGGCATACACTGACGCTGATCCCGATGACTCAACATCGGCCATAGTAGAAAAAAGCAGATTCCAGCTGCCAGCTCAGATTACCGGCCCTGTCATGGGCCTTAACATGACTTATGACGGTTGGCTGGTTGCCGTAACTGAACACGGCTGGGTGGTGGTGGTGCGCCAGGATTTCAGCGAGCATCATGTCATTAGAATGTTACATAGCCAGGGCGCTGAACACAAAGCGACCGGCCCGGTGGGTAAAGGTTGGGTCCGAAACGCCTTCGCCATCGACCAGAATGGCGGTCTATATATAGCATCCCAACAACATATGCATAAGCTCATCTGGACCGGTAAGCAGCTATCTACGAGTCCACAGGACGGCGCATGGACAACAGCCTATCTCAATGGCACTGGTCAGGGTACCGGGGCCACTCCCTCCCTGATGGGATTCGGCAGTGAAGATCAATTTGTGGTCATCACTGACGGCGAAGACAAAATGAACGTTGTTCTGTTCTGGCGGAACAGCATTCCTGATGACTGGTCAGGGATTAAGCACTCAACTGACCGGCGTATTGCCGGTGTGATCCCTGTGGATATGGGTGAATTGCAACTTCCCTCCATCCAAACGCAGCAGTCTGTTGTTGTCTATGGCTATGGTGCCCTGGTAGTCAACAATAACCCACGAAATATCCCCTGGTATCTGCCAAAGCGAGCTGCTGCCTTATTAATCAGCCTGCTCGGCAGCAATCCCAGGCATCAACCTTATGGCGTTCAACAGTTCAGGTGGGACCCCAATTCGCGGCAGCTGATGAGCAGCTGGGTCAATACAACGGTAAGTTCTCCCAGCTCTGTTCCCATCGTCAGCGCCGCCGGCAGCGCTGTCTACCTGATTGGTGCTCGCAATAATCGCTTCACTCTGGAAGCCCTGGACTGGCAAACAGGCAAGGCACTTTTTCACTATGTCATCGGTGGCCAGCGCTACAATGTCATGTTTTCTGCAACGATGCTGGATGAGCAAGGGCGCATTCACTATGGTACACCATGGGGCCGGGTTAGAATTTCTGCATCACAGCTATCGCCCTGATTAGCCAATAGCACTGGTTTGGGAATTACCAGTGATCGTCTGAACAACCATAGCCGTATCAAACCGAAACAAGCAGGCTTGCTTTTTATTGATAAATCAGGATAGTTGTTAAAGAAATAATGAAAATAACCACACACAGTAGTAATCAAAATACTATCAAGGGGACCTAGTATGAATTACCTTACTCGCCTAAGCGGACTAATCATAGCAGGCTTTTCTGTTCTGAGTGCGATGTCATTTCCAATATGGGCTGCAGAAGACAGTAGCAATGTGCTCGAAGAAATAGTCGTGACTGCGAGGAAACAAGAGGAATCTGCGCAGGATATTCCGATAGCAATCACTGCATTAACCCAGGAACTAAAGAATTCCTCCATCAGGGACCTCTCTGATCTCAACGGTTATTCCCCCAATATGGTTTTCGGAGTTGATGGCGGTCGTGGCGGCGGCGGGGCGAACGTCACCATTCGCGGGATCAGCCCGACCCGATCGGATGACAACTCGTTTGACTCTCCTATTGCAGTGGTGATCGATGATATTTTCCTAGGTACATTAGCGGGTCAGGTTATAGAAAATTTCGACCTGGAACGAGTGGAAATCTTGCGTGGGCCACAAGGCACGTTATTTGGCAAGAACACCGTAGGCGGCGTGATTAACGTTGTTCGCAGCCGACCAACAGGAGAAAACGGTGCTCGCTTAAAAGTTACCGCTGGTCAGGATGGCCAGAGAGAATTTCGGGCTGTTGTAAATACAGGCCTGTCAGATAACCTGGCTTTGAAGTTGTTTGGTTCCAGCATTCAGTATGATGGGTTTATGAAGAACGTCACCACTGGCAATAACGCGGCAGAAAAAGATTATCACAACATCGGGGCTACTATTCTCTGGGAACCCAACGACCGATTCGATTTAAGATTCACGGCTGAAATATTTAATGATGAGGGCATACTTGACTCCTACCACACAAACTATAATACCGCTCCCGGTGTGATCCCAGCACCACCAGCCGGTTCACCGGAGGGTGATTTCAGCGGTGGATTCACGATCTGTGCTCTCGGTAGTGTGTTGTATGGCGTGGATGCTTGTAGAAACTCCCTGGCCACGCCTTCGGTCTCGACCAATGATAAAGATAATGTTTATTCACTGGAAACTGATGCCTATACGTTGAAGATGACCTATGAATTAAATGAAAACATGACCGTGGTATCAGTCACAGGTTACCGGGATGTAGTCGAGTACAGGAAGTTTGATTTTGATGCATCAGCTGCGCCGTTCATCACCATAGAACGTTTTAATGAATATACCCAAACCAGTCAGGAGATCAGACTTGACGGCAATTGGGAGAACGTTACCTTGTCAGCTGGACTGTACTATTTCAATAACGAGTTTGAACAAGACTGGATTACCGGTGACGGCTTCTGGAGTTTTATTTTTACTACCTTTGCACCAGGTGCCTCCTCGTCAAGCGACCCGTTCTGGTGGGGCCTTTGTGTTGATGGAGTGATTCTGTCTTGTGACCCAGGACTCAGCTCAGTCCCCGCTGGGGAGAATGTCACCCAGATTCTTTACGAGACTCAGGAAACGACTTCCTATGCAGCTTATGGTCAAATGGACTGGCGTTTTGCTGATCAATGGACCTTGACTGCGGGCGTGCGCTGGACACGAGAAGAAAAAGACTTCAGAGCAGGTCAGGCCTATCTGTCAAATGATGCCCGGGCTCTGATGAGGGTTTTCCCGGGTGGTTACGCGGACCTAGAGAAGAGCTGGACGGAAGTTTCTCCCAAATTGGGCTTGGCTTATGAGCTCAATGAAGATTCCATGATGTACGCCTCTTACGCTGAAGGATTCAAATCGGGTGGGTTTTTCGGGGTGAATCAAAACATTGCTGATTTCGTAAGAGATCAGTACGAACCCGAATATGCCAACTCTCTGGAAATTGGCTATAAAAGTCAGCACATGGATAATCGGGTGCGCTTTAACCTGACCTGGTTCAGGAACGACTTTGAGGATAAGCAGGAACAATCGGTTCAATTGGATTCATCCACTAATACAGTGGCAACAGTTTTTTCCAATGCCGCCAGTGTCATTTATTCAGGTGTAGAGCTTGAGACGCAGGTCATATTCAATGAATATTTCAGAGCTTTCTTTAATTACGGCTATCTGAGCGCGGAATATGACGAATTCGTAACTGACCTGAATCCCAATGATGATGGCCTTGTAGGCGCACAGCCTGAAGATGCTTCCCACTTAAACCCAAGAAATGCACCTGGTTTTACCTACGGCGCAGGTGGCACATTGGCTTTTCCAGTTGGCAATGGGACAGTTGAGATTTTTGGGAAATTCACCGTGATTGATGAGGTTGATGGGAGCCTGTTAAATCTCCAACAGGCGAAAATAGCACAACGAGATGATGTCAGCGCATCGATTGGCTATTATCGCGATAAATGGTCTGTGGTTGGATATGGTAAAAACCTGACTGACGAGCGCTTTGAAGCTTTCTTCCCCATAGCAACTCTGTTTGCTGCTGGCTTCGTCAATCGACCAAGAACCTTTGGTGTAGAATTTACGTACGAGATGTAGATATAGATGTAAGGATCAAGATGTAGATGTAAAGATCATTAGATTAAAGCCCGTCTTCGGTCGGGCTTTTTCTACTTCCCTATCTTGGGAATTCTATTCCAGATCCATCTGGAAAAAAAAGCAAACAGAATCAGCAACAGGATAGGGATTAAGATGACAAAAAACATCTGAACCTTAAGTTCAGCACCAAGGCCATCAACCCGAATTTGCAGCAAATCAACATACTCCTCAGCAATCTTGTTAGCCGCTTCATCAGATGTATTCTGATCCAAGACGATAGTATCTCCGTTGGGCGCAATAACTTCCCTGGCAAAACTACCATCGGCCAGAACGTTAGGCGGTTTAACGATGTAACGCTCGCCCTGGGTCCCTAACTGAGGATTCTTTACTATACGAATAACAGCTGATTGAGAAGCGGTTGAAAGGTGTTGTTCCAAGGTTCCGTACAGCCTGGGTTGCTCGAGGCTGGGCCAGTTCTTAACAAAGATAGCCAAAACCAATAGGGAGTACGCTATCCCGAAAACGATAAAACCTGTAAGCCAACGCATATCTTGACCTCGATTAATCAGCCATTGGAGCAAATGTTGTGGTTACCCCCCTAAAGCTTAACGGTTTTGTCCCCATTAAGGTTAACAATTAGCCATAACTGAAGTTCTTTTATTGAAATCCGCACCGGAACCTCTGCTAACTTCACGACCTGAAAACTCGAAAAATATTCCTGCACCAGCGACCTTATCTACAGTTTGAAAAGGGGCCAACAACAGGTTTATTAACTTGGTAAATCATCCTGATGAAATAGCAAGGTAGCCAGGGCCAATACAGATGACCAACGATTTCAAACCGTTCACAGCACGTCTCTTTAAACCGATAGATGCTCTTTAATCAACGCTTCAGTTAATCCACTCATGACATCAGAAGCAACCACAGCGCCTTTGCTCATAATATGAAAATGACTGGCAACCTTGCGCACAAAGGGCAATTTCTGTTCAACGACCAGGACCGTCAACCCCAACTCCCTATTCAGCCTGAGGATCACGTCACCAATTTCCTGAACAATATTGGGCTGAATACCCTCAGTAGGCTCATCCAGAATCAAAAACTTAGGATTGATTACCAGTGCCCTTGCAATCGCTAACTGCTGCTGCTGACCGCCAGAAAGATCACCGCCTCTACGCTGCATCATGGTATTCAAAACCGGAAACAACTCGAAAATATGCTCAGGCAAGAACTGTTCAGATCTCGGCAAATGCCCCAGGCCAGTCAGCAGATTTTCTCTAACCGTCAGTAAAGGAAAGATCATCCGTCCCTGAGGTACATATCCCACCCGCAATGGCGCTCGATGCTCGGCCGGCAAACGAGCAAGATCGCTACCGTCAAAAGACATTATGCCTGAGTCGATCCTGAGTAATCCCATTACACAGTTAAGCAACGTGGTTTTGCCCACACCATTTCTGCCAATCAAACTAACACAACTGCCAGCTTCTACCGTCATGCTTAGGTTCCAGAGCGTCTGCGACTGACCATAAGACTGATTAACGCTATCTATCACCAGCATCAGCTTGACCCCAAATAAACTTCACGAACGATGGGATCCTCTTGAACCACATCAAAAGCGCCCTCCGCTAGAACACTTCCTTCGTGCAGAACTGTCACCTGACGGGCAATAGAGCGCACAAATTCCATGTCGTGTTCAACTACGACAACCGAATGCTCTCCTGCCAGGCTGGTCAACAACTCAGCCGTTGCTTCTGACTCTTGCTGGGTCATCCCGGCAACAGGTTCGTCGACCAGCAATAATAAGGGGTCCTGCATCAGCAACATGCCAATTTCAAGCCATTGCTTCTGGCCATGAGATAATGAGCCTGCCATTTTACGCGGGAAATCGGTCAAGCCAATTAGGTTCAGCACTTCTTCTATCCGATCTTTTTCCTGGCCGGTCAATTGTTTGAACAGACTGACCCAAACGCGCTTATCTGATTTCATGGCCAGCTCGAGGTTTTCCAGTACACTATGTTGCTCAAACACCGTCGGTTTCTGAAACTTACGTCCGATTCCCAGAGTCGCGATCTGTGGTTCCGACATTTGCAGTAAATCAATGGTCTGACCATAGAAAGCAGAGCCTGAATCAGGACGGGTCTTACCGGTGATCACATCCATCAGCGTTGTCTTGCCAGCGCCATTAGGACCAATAATACATCTTAGCTCGCCCACTTCGACATAAAGGGTCAGATCGCTGAGTGCCTTAAATCCATCAAAGCTGAGCGTAACGTCTTCCAGATACAGGATGATTCCATTATTGGTGACCAGTTCTTCTCGACTGGGCGGTTTTGAGAGAAATCCAAAACGATTCTGGACAGCGTCAGGCCTGCTATCGACAACATTGTTCTGCCTGGCTACATCGTTATCAATCATGGGTACCCCGACTTCGTAATTGATGCCAAACACCAACAACACCCTTCGGCAAAAACACCGTTACCACAACAAAAAGTGTACCCAGTACAAACAACCAAATCTCTGGCAATGCGCCGGTTAAAATCGTCTTAACATAATTAACCAGGCCAGCACCCAGGGCTGCACCATATAAAGTTCCTCGACCACCTAGCGCCACCCAGACGACAAGTTCAATCGAGTTAAGCGGCTGAAACTCGCTGGGGTTAATGATACCCACCTGAGGCACATACAATGCACCGGCGATCCCGGCGATCACCGCTGAAACGGTAAATATCCACACCTGATAAAATTCAACCCGATAGCCGATAAAGCGAGTCCGGGCCTCAGCGTCGCGAACAGCGGTAACGACCCGGCCTAACTTTGAGGTGACTATATAGCGGCATAATAAATAACCGGCTGCCAAGGCCACGGCCGAACTGACAAATAACACTATCCGGGTGAAATCGGTCTGCAGGCTTGAACCCAGAATATCCTTGAAATCTGTTAAACCATTATTACCGCCAAATCCCATCTCATTGCGGAAGAAAGCCAGCATTAATGCATAGGTCAGGGCCTGGGTCATTATAGAAAGGTAAACACCCGATACCCGGGAGCGAAATGCCAGCCAACCAAACACAAAAGCCAATAATCCAGGTACTAACATGACCATTAACATCGCGAACCAAAACTGATCGAAGCCCAGCCAATACCAGGGCAAACTATCCCAATCCAAAAACACCATGAAATCAGGCAGTTCAGGATGACCGTAAACACCTCTGGAGCCAACCTGTCGCATCAAATACATGCCCATGGCGTAACCGCCAAGTGCAAAAAACGCGCCGTGACCCAGACTTAAAATACCACAATAACCCCAGACTAAATCCAGTGCGATTGCCAGTAGCGCATAACAAAGATACTTGCCAAGCAAGGTCACCATATAAGTTGACAGATGGAACACAGAATCTTCTGGAATTAACAAATTAGCAATGGGTACGACGACAATAGCTGCCAATAGAACCGCTAAAAACGCCCAGCCACCCTTTTCATGATCTAACAATCGAGATATCAGCACTAGTCTTCTACCGCTCGACCTTTCTGTGGAAACAGGCCACGAGGTCGTTTTTGAATGAACAGGATAATGAATACCAGTACCAGAATTTTTGCCATCACTGCACCTGCTGCAGGCTCAATAAACTTGTTGACAACGCCTAGAGACAATCCAGCAACCAGCGTTCCCCAAAGGTTTCCTACACCCCCGAAAACAACCACCATAAAAGAATCAACAATGTAACCCTGGCCGAGATTTGGGCCGACATTAGTCAGTTGCGAAAGTGCCACACCGGCAACGCCAGCAATGCCGGCGCCGAGCCCGAAAGTCATAATATCAACTCGCGTACTGCGGATTCCCATGGCCTTGGCCATAGATCGATTCTGAGTTACTGCACGAACCTCAAGACCCAGCCGAGTACGTTGTAAAATGAGCAGCAGTGCTGCAAATACCAGCAACGCAAAAAAGAAAATATAAAACCGGTTGTAGGTAATCGAAAGACCCTGTGCGATTTCCAGAGAACCACTCATCCACTGAGGAGTCAGTACTGTTCTATTCAAAGGAGAAAAGAGAGAACGTACCGCCTGTTGCAGAATCAAACTGACGCCAAAAGTTGCCAGCAATGTTTCTAATGGCCGACCATAGAGAAACTGGATAACACTGCGCTCAATCACAATACCTACCAGACCTGAAACACAGAATGCCGCTGGCACCGCAATCAGTAAGGAATATTCAATCGCTCCGGGGAACAGTATCTGAACGACATAGGTCGTATAAGCGCCAATCATAATCAGTTCACCATGGGCCATGTTTATCACGCCCATCACACCAAACGTAATCGACAGACCAATGGCAGCCAACACCAGAATAGAACCCAGGCTAAGGCCAAAAAAGAATGTTTCGACCATCTGATACCGTTTAGATAGTGTTTCAAGATTAACCAGCGCCTCGCTCGCGGCGCTTCGAACATCCGTACTTACGGACTGATCGTTGGCTATATTGGTCAGTTTCACTCGAACGGTTGGATGCAGATTATCTGAGCTGGCTTTAATGGCTGCCAAACGGATCAGGTTATCATCCACATCCAGATCGAATACCACCAGGGCAATATCTATCGCCTCGCGTACTGCAACCTGCTGCTCCACCAGGCGTCTGTTAATCAGCACTGACCTCAATGCCTTGTCTCCAGAACTCGCAATTGCCTCAACCGCTTCTAGTCGAAGTCGTGAGTCTTCATGACTTAGCTGCCGTCCTGCTATGAGCCCCCTTAGCTGTCTGCGCAGGCCATTGTTGACACTGATTTTCTTTGCGCCACGCCGACCCACCTCGCCCAGGCTTTCACCACTGATAGCATCGATGAGCCGATATCCCTTCTTGTCAAGCGAAGTCGCGATAACAACCAGGTCACTACGTCGCTGGGTAAATAAGTTTCCTGACAGCAGGGCATTGAGTACAACATCAGCTCGAGGGTGGGACGTTGCTGCAATCTGACTTGCAGCAACATATTTATCTGCGAAAGAGCGCGTTTTCAAACCGTTGACCGCAGTGGTAAAAGCATCATCAGCAGAAACGGACAGCGTCAATAAACAAGCCAGCGAGAGAACCACAGGCAAAATCCCAATCGAAACAAAGCTGAAATTTCTCACTCTTTCCCCAACAACAGGTTTTTCGAAAGCACCTATAACAATAAACGGCGAGCGCAAGGCGCTCGCCGATAATATCACTTATAGCCAGGCGTTGTTGCTTAAACCTTACCACCCAGAATCGGGTGAGTACCGTGCTGCCTCTATACTGATCGAGCAGCCATCCTTCAACTACGCCCCACTAACCTTCAGGCCAATTAACTATTCATAGTTCTGGCCAGAACACTGACCGGTCTTAACATTATAGTTACCACAGGCCAACGGTGCCTGCCAATCTGCGGTGATATCCTTTGATCCCGGCAGGAAATCAGACCAGGCATCACCAGGAACTGAACCGGATGATTGCCATACAATATCAAACTGACCGTCACTTTGAATTTCACCAATCAGTACCGGCTTGGTAATATGATGGTTTGGCATCATGGTCGCAATACCGCCGGATAGATTCGGTACAGCCACGCCGATAATCGCATCCTGAACCGCATTTGAATCAGTGGTACCGGCTTTATTGACGGCTTCTACCCACATCTTAAAACCGATGTAATGCGCTTCCATTGGATCATTACTGACACGATCATCATCGTCAATGAAATCTAACCAGCCATCTATGAATTCATCGTTAACTTCTGCATCAACACTCATAAAATAGTTCCATGCCGCCAGATGACCAACCAATGGTGCGGTATCGAACCCAGACAGCTCCTCTTCACCTACGGAGAAGGCAATGACCGGAATATCTTCAGCAGAAATACCTTGGTTTCCCAGTTCCTTATAAAAAGGCACATTGGCATCACCATTGACGGTTGAAACAACCGCTGTTTTCTTGCCAGCAGAACCGAATTTCTTGATATCAGACACGATCGATTGCCAGTCTGAGTGACCAAACGGCGTATAGCTGATCATGATATCTTCGTTCTTGACCCCCTTCGCCTTGAGATAGGCTTCCAGGATTTTATTAGTGGTCCTCGGGTAAACATAATCAGTACCTGCAAGTACCCATCGCTGAGCGCCGATATCGTTCATCAGATAATCAACCGCTGGGATAGCCTGCTGATTAGGTGCAGCGCCAGTATAAAAAACATTTTTTGAAGACTCTTCACCTTCATACTGGACCGGATAAAAAAGTAAGCCATTAAGCTCTTCAACCACCGGTAATACTGACTTCCTGGATACCGATGTCCAACACCCGAACATAACATCCACCTTCTCTTTGGCTATCAATTCGCGAGCCTTTTCAGCGAACAGTGGCCAATTCGAAGCTGGGTCGACAACCACTGCTTCGAGTTGTTTGCCCAGTAATCCGCCAGCCGCATTCTGCTCTTTAACCATCATTAGAATAGTATCTTTTAATGTGGTTTCACTGATCGCCATGGTGCCAGAAAGCGAATGAAGCACGCCAACTTTGATAGTATCAGCAGCACTAACCCAGCTGCTGCTGGCAGTAACCAACACCAGTAAAAACAATTTCATCATTTGCTTGTACATATCAATTCCTTATTTAAATTTGAATCTGAACGCCGACTGAGATGCTGTCAGCGTCTGTGCCCTTGGAACCGGTTAGGTTCGCATCACCACTGGTATAATTAACGTTAAAGCGCAAGTTGTGACCATTGATAATGTAATTAAGTCCTATCTCCGTTAAGTCACTGCTGTCAGCAGCATCCGGTTCGTTGGATGTGTATCGAAAATAAGGCTGGAATTTCCCAGAATCCGAACCGCCAGGAAGCAGATAGGCAGCCGTTACAAAATAGGCATCTCCATCGAACAGACAAAAGCAGCTTGGATCAGTAGCGGCTACTGCGGTTACATCCGAATTAAACATCTTGTACTCACCTTCGATGGTGATCGCACTACCATTGCTCATCGCCTTTTCAAACAGCACGTCAATAATAGTGGCATCAAAATCCCCCGGTTCCGCTGCTGTACCCGTGCCATTCGTCTGGGATTGATAGGTAAGCGCTACAGTAAATATGTCACCACCGCCGCCATAATAAGTACTACTGGTGTAATAGCCGGGATTTTGTTCCATATCCAGAAAATGATAAGCAAGTCGTCCTGAAAACAGCAGATTGTCATCCTGATTAGGGCCGCCATCGACACCGTCAAACAGACCAGCTGCGTATTGCAATTTGCCCGTGCTCCCCCAAATGGTCACACCATCGTCACGACCCAGCAATCCAGCCTGCCCAAGTTGATCGGACGGCAATAGCGGTACTGTGTACTGATTCCAGCTCAGGCCGTAATAGGGCCCATTCATTTCAATACGATCTGCTGGCGTCAGCATACGTCCGGCCCACACATTGAATGCGGTACTGAACTCCAGCCGCACTATTGCATCGAGTACGCCGATATCCCCGGCAGCACCAATTGGGTCATTATCATCTTGGCCAAAAACACAGCCCTCACATTCCGTATTAAAAGTGAACTTGACCTTGTCATTTACCTGTCCGTTGACATACAAGCGCATACTTTGAATATTAAAGTTGGATGAAGCATCCGTGCCACTGGGAGCTGCATCTTCAACCCGTGTAAAGCCCGCGCGAAGACCCGCGCCAATACTGATACTTTGATTATCACCAAATTCGATTGTTCCACCCGCCATGACAGCCGGCACAAAAACAATCAGATTTAGTACTGAAAGACAGATCCCTGCCTTTAGAAATAAATGTCTCATATAACGAGTTCCCCTTTATTAAAGTTCGAATTGAATCCGAAACTGGAATCAACGGATGACAATATTGCAATCGGCATGCCAGTTATTCTGAACCTGAGGGGAAGACTGAAAACAAGGCCTGCAATGGTTTCCATGGGGTAATTCAGCTTATTCTCGGATTTATGCGGACCCAGCATGGTGCGAAACCGCGCTTTTTCTCCTGTATCGCACTGTTTTGGTGCGCTACTATTCTCCAGAGCCCCTGTGCTCCTCGTGCCGTCTTGGAACAACCAACAAGCTCAAGGCGCTTTGCAGGAAGCCACGGTCAAGACGTGATAGCGTGATTTAATATGTCTAACAAACCACCCCGTAATGACCTGAAATATGACCGCTGCACTTTCTGCTTTGGTAACCAGGCCCCAGCTTAATTGATCGGTATGAGCAGCGTGAAAGCCAAAGCGGGTCATATATCGCCTTGACGCCGTATGCTCGAACCCGTATCTTTCAAACCATGTTCAATGGAGCGCAATCAAAGGCTGTCAGAGATAACCTCAAGGCAGGGCCACGTGACCCGTTTGCAAGCCCTCGAGCAGAGACCGGCTTGGCATTGGAGAGTCTGTCTGACAGTATCCTTTTTTTAAGAAGAAAAGACTTATGGAACAAGTTGACGTCATTATAGTAGGAGCAGGACTCTCCGGCATTGGCGCCGCAGTGCACCTGAAAAAAGGCTGCCCGGGTAAGACATTTACCATTCTGGAAGGCAGAAATGCCGCTGCTGGCACCTGGGATTTATTCCGTTACCCTGGGATTCGTTCCGATAGCGACATGCACACCCTCGGATACAGCTTTAAACCCTGGACAGAAGCTAAAGCCATTGCAGATGGTCCTGCCATTCGTAAATATGTGAATGAAACAGCAGATGAATATGGCATTAGAGAACATATCCGTTTCGGCCACCATGTTGATAGCGTCACCTGGAATTCCAAGCAGGCCCAATGGATCATCTCCAGCACCTTAACAGATGGCAGATGTATAGAACTCAGCGCGAACTTCCTGTTTATGTGTGGTGGATACTATAGTTATGAACAGGGCTACCTGCCTGAATTCGATGGCAGTGAGAATTTCAAGGGACAGGTCATACATCCCCAGTTCTGGCCTGAAGACCTCGACTATGCGGGCAAAAAGGTTCTAGTAATCGGCAGCGGAGCAACCGCGATGACNTTGGTTCCTGCCATGGCAGAGNAGGGTGCTTCAGTCACTATGGTGCAACGCTCTCCCACTTACGTTGTTTCCCGGCCTGCGGAAGACAGCCTGGCTAATACGCTCCGGCGCTGGTTACCGGCGAAGTGGGCCTACGCCATTACCCGATTTAAGAATGTCACNTTAGGCGGAATTTTTTACAGGAGAATGCGCNCTCACCCGAAGCAGGCAAAAGAGAACCTTCTTAAAATGGTCAGAGCAGAAATCGGCGAGGAAATGGTCGAAAAACACTTTACNCCCAGNTACAACCCCTGGGATCAGCGAATGTGCCTTATTCCGGACGGAGATCTGTACAAATCTATTAACAATGGTACGACCAGGATCGTCACTGCACAGATCGATCAATGGACAGAAAAGGGCCTTAAACTAGATTCCGGTGAAGAACTCGAANCCGATATTATAGTTACAGCGACGGGCCTTCAACTAGAGGTTATGTCAGGTATCAAATTCAACATTGATAATCGAAGCGTGAACTTCCCTGATACTTTCACTTACAAAGGTATGATGTACTCTGGCTTACCCAATATGGCGCATACCTTCGGCTATATTAATGCCTCCTGGACNTTGCGAGCAGATCTTACCGCCGAATACGTATGTCAGCTGCTGAACTACATGGACTCAACCGGTCAGAATGTTGTCACACCCACCTTGAGGCAAGAAGATAAAGGCATGGAAACACGGGACTGGATCGAAGATTTCAGCTCCGGTTATATGCAGAGAATGATGCACCTCTTGCCTAAGCAGGGTCACGACCCCTGGCGCAACACTCAGAACTACAAGCTCGACAAAGCCATGATTCGCCGCGCNCCAATTGCTAATGACGCATTGGTTTTCAACAAGATATCTGTGCAGCAGGATAAGCAGGACATGGATCTAACTGTGCAACAAGCGAGCAGAGCAGTGGCTTAAGCCATCAGGATTGCTGCCGTCTATAGGAATACGAATGATTGACGCAGAATCAGTGTTTCGAGATTCTAGTCCCAACCATCATGCTGCGAAGGGGGCATAAAATAGCAATCAACCCACAAACCGGTGAATTCCTGGCAGCTTTAGCCGCAGCCAGCGAAGATCAGCCCAGGCGAAGCGAACAAACGCCAGAAGAGGCCCGACTCGGCTATCTGGCTCTGTCCAGTATACTGGGTGAGGGGCCTGAGCTCAGTGAAGTGATAAATAGCCGGATCAATCAGATCCCCATCCGAATTTACCGTCCAGGTCAGCAAGACCTTGCTCCCTGCGCCCTTTTTTTCCACGGTGGTGGCTGGGTCATCGGTGATCTGGAGACCCATGACCGTGAATGCCGCAAGATAGCGCTGGGAGCCGAGTGCACTGTGATTGCAGTAGACTATCGGCTAGGACCAGAACATCCCTTCCCAGCGGCTCACGAAGACTGCCTCACGGTGCTGAAACAGGTCTATCACCATCCGCGCGAATTCGGCGTCGATAAACAGAAAATAGCCCTTGTCGGTGAATCTGCCGGCGGCGGCTTAACCGCCTTCCTGGGTCTGGCAGCCAGAGACCTTGCCATCCCTCTCGCATTACAGATGATGCTATACCCGGTTACCGACGCGCGAGCTTATGCACCTGGAAGTGCGGTTGAGCCGACCTCATCGGCCGTAGAAAATGCACAAGGCCCGCTCCTTACCCGGGAAACCATGAACTTTTTTATTAGACATACCTGTGCGGGTATCGATCCTGATGAGGCCAGCCGGGACTGGCGTTTATCCCCTCTGCTGGCAGCCGATCACGATAATTTGGCACCTGCCTATGTCGCCACCTGTGAGCTGGACCCACTCCGCGATGAAGGTGATGCCTATGCCCGCAAAATGATCGACGCTGGCGTCAAGGTAGAACACAAATGCTGGCCTGGCCAACCACATTGCCTCATGCAGTTTTCAAATATCCTTGACGATGGCAAGGCATTAATGACTGACATGACAACTTCCCTCAATAACGCTTTTAAAAGGATTGACACATGAGTACCAAAGTTGCGCTGGTGACGGGCGGCGCGCGTGGAATCGGGCTTGCAATAGCACAGAAATTCGCTGCTTCAGGATTCAATGTCATGGTCGGTGATCTGGGCAGTACAAATTCGCGATGGAACTATGCCCTGTCCAGCGCTGAGGACCTTGCTAAGGTAGGTAGCAGCACAGATACCCAAATTGCCACCTGCCAACTCGATGTCACCCAGCAGCAAAGCTGTGAAGATGCAGTATCACATACCCTTGAGAAATTTGGCCACCTGGACGTCCTGGTGAATAATGCGGGTGTTGTCCAGTCGGGTCCGGTAGAAACCTTTTCTGAACAGGACTGGGATCAGGTATTTGCCGTGAACAGCAAAGGCATTTTCCTCATGGCAAAAGCAGCACTTGATGCCTTAACCGTATCCACTGATGCCGCCATCGTTAATACGGCGTCAATAGCCGGCAAAAAAGGCGTCCGTAATATGGTAGCCTACTGCGGTTCAAAATTTGCAGCCATTGGCATTACCCAATCCCTGGCCATTGAATTTGCACCAAGAAACATTCGAGTTAATGCCATCTGTCCAGGCATCGTCGGCACTGCCATGTGGCTTGAACATCTGCTACCCAGCAATGAAAGCAATGAAAGTGAAAAAAAGAGGCACTTTGAAGACACCGTTTCAAAAGTAATCCCCCTCAATCGACCCCAATCTGCCGAGGACATGGCAGATGCAGCCTTGTATCTGGCAACCGCCAGGAACATCACCGGCGTAGCCCTGACTATCGCCGGTGGAATGGAAATGAACTAACTGGAGAGGTTTATGGACCCTGACTCAGATACATTTAGTGCTTTATCAAAGCTGGATACACCCACAATATGTAATGCGCTGGAGATTGTCGAACCGACTCGCCGCACGAGAGGCTTTAATATCCGCCCTTTCGTCTGCGCACATCCTGAATTAGGTTCTACCCTGGCCTATGCAAGAACAGCCAGAATCAGAGCACAGCATCCACCAGCGACTAAAGTGGACAGCATCGGTTACTACACTTACATTGCCGAAGGCGGGCCTACACCCAGCATTGTGGTCATCGAAGATATCGACCCCACTCCGGGTTATGGNGCCTTTTGGGGAGAAGTGAATACTAATGTACACTATGGCCTGGGCTGTCAGGGANTNATAACCAATGGCAGTATTCGTGACCTGCCCGATGCCCAACCGAAATTTCAAATGCTGGCCGGTATGGTAAATCCATCCCATGCCTGGGTTCATGCTGTTGACTGGGGGTCACCCGTCACGGTGCATGGCATGGAAGTCATGGACCAGGACCTGATCCATATGGATCGGCATGGCGCAGTTGTAATCCCTGTGGAGCGAGGCGCAGACATCATCGCCGAAGCGGAACGGATTGTGAAGCGAGAACGAATTCTAATCAACGCTGCCCAACAACCCGGCTTTGGTGTCGAGCAAATTAAAGCTGCCTATCGAAGCATGGCGGATATCCACTAGCAGCGAACAAAACAGGTGGCACTGACAATTAGCCCCGCGGTCATACAACNCGCGAAAACAAAGNTCTAAAGNGCAATGCAAGGTGCGCCAGCATGAATACCCNTGATAGTGATTTACCTTGCCTGGACCGACGCCTTTACAAGAAGNGAATCACTGGTTTGCGTTTATTTGGACCGCTGTGCATTCAGGAATTTTATCAGGGTTAAGGTTTCGNCCGGATCCATTCGGCCGACAGGCGCATTGCTATAGGTTGAAAACATCACCTTGCCCTTACGGGTGAGCATAAATTCGGTGGGCTGAATAAAGTCCCGNCGGTCATCCCACCANGCACCNAGCGCATCTGCCTGTTGCCGGGTGACACCATAAGCCACTGGGAACTGCAGGGGTTCAGCGACCTCAAGCGTTTTTTCCTGACTATCAACAGCCGCCGCAATTATAGATACACCTTCTGCTAAGAACGCTTCACGGCGCTCTTCATAACCGGCTANCAGCCGGCGACAATAAGGTCACCAATGCCCGCGATAAAACAATACCACCGTGAGCGGCGTTGACAGATCCATGGGNAGGCTCATGCTATTGCCATCGGTCAANTGTAGGGATATTTCCGGGAAAGCCGCACCGGANGTTAACTGAACAGGCATTAAATCCTCCTTTTAATGGTCTAACTTATTGGTCCAACTCGCTATTTCCCTGTCTCTGAACCGCCACTCGAAACTGGAACAAGCAACCCATTCAAACCAGAGCACTGGAAAATACTTTGAGGAACTANGGCCATTGTGGGCCGATAACACATCCAGATCAATGCGCCACTTCTTCAGATTGCGNAATCTGNTCCAGATAAAAAACCTGNCGGCCATCACTGACTTCCTTAAATACAACCCATACCTTCATTCCTGGAGCCAATAATTCAAACGAGCCNGTACTAAANCCCAAAATTTTAACCTCAGCGACATCATTGCCAAAATCAGAAAACTGATAACGGTAACCACTGATATTGGCTTCTCGTGTCTCTAAAAATAGCGCCTGAATCACACCAAAAGTATCTAATTCCTGCCCAGTCGAAAGCGTTTCCGTCTCTGCTGCCCNAGTTTGCTTGTGCAGTAACCCCAGGCAGGCAGCCAACNCAAAGGTCATCATTAACTTACCTAATCCATTCATGGCGAGATCCTTTTCCAGGAAAGACGGCCAGTGTTGGGCCCGCCAGAAGTGTTAGTGCGCCTGACTTCCAGGGTCTGATCACTCAATTGTGTTACCCGAAGGTTTCCTAAAAATGCAGCATCCGTGGGTACCGCTTCTTCAAACCGCGTCCCAGCAACAATGTTACCGCCAATCGCATCTTCCGAATCAAATTTACCATCATTGTTCAACTCNAAAACCCCGTCGCTTATACAGTTCGCGCCCCCTGTGAGCGGACAGAAAGCCAGAGCAAAACCACCCGTGCTCGACTCNCAACTGGCAGCAGCGCGNGGTGCTATACTGTTAACAAACGCGATCCCGCNCCTCATCTGAATATTCCGTACCGCCTTTTCCCCCGGAAATTCAACGCCTGTGGTCAGGCCAAATGGCGGCACGTTCAGATCGTTATACCAACCCAGGATCCCCGAAGCCGGATCGGCTGGATCCGTTGGCACGGCATAATTAACTGCGTTNGAGCTCAATTCTCGCCCACATACCTCCCGACTCGTATCATCTGGCTTGGAAACGATCGCACCACAGATATTGGTGTATTGCTGACTAACCAATTGCGTTTTTTCAATGAGGTCATTGCCCAATCTATCCCACAGGCCGTAAATACTTTGAATACTTGCATCTGCCCTGTCAGAATTCTTGACGTAGCTGCCTGTCCCGAATATAACGATATAGCCATCTTTAGTCGGGTGATCAANCACCATTGGCCGATTAATAACGGGTTGATGTTCCGAGCCATAGCTTGCTTCAAATATCTTTGTAACCGTCCATTGCTGATAGATCAAAGGCCCAACCTTGCAGCTGCCCTTAGCCCCTGTATAGGAAGNATCGGGCTCAAGATCAGCNAGACACAGATCGAAACGGTAAAAATTACCCTGGGCATCGCCCGCATAAACGTAATCAATTGAACCATTTGCATCCACATCGATTCCTCTGGTGGCACCTAACCCATTGGGTATACCCGCAAATGGGCCACTGGATGAAACGCCAAAACCGGTATCAATCTTCATGAAGTCATAATCAGAAGAACCACAGCCGACTCGCAATGCACCGGTCGACCCGTGCACAGTATCAGGATGGCACCAGGTGCCATCTCGACCCCTGGCGGCAAAGACAACAAACAGCTTGGCTATACCGGCTGTACTATTAAGCCCATTTCCAAAAATTGATACCCATTCCCTTTGTCCCAGACTATCAACAACGTTGCTCATTGCCAGAACAGGCGCACTAAATGTATAACCCAGATCTTTTACGAGTTGTGGTGTAACCTGGGAATCACGCCTTTTAAGGCCACCTGAGGTCAACAACGGATTACCATTAGCATCTACAGGATAAGTATCATCAGCATCGGTGAATTCCCAATAAACCAGTTCCCTGGCATTTGCCTCATTCAGTAAAGCTGGATCCGTAACATCCAGCGCAAACAGCCCCTTACCGCCGGCGCCATAGCCGCCTACCANTACAGTTCGCCAGCTTTTTAAAGNAGTGCCACTGGATCCAGCCGGCTGGCCGATGAACATATCATCGATCGCCGGCGTCGCATCAACCAGATACTTGTGAGTGTAATTGAAATCCAGTAATTCCTTAATCCTGGTATTAAAAGTACCCAGTTGAGTCGCATTGGAAATAAACGCAAACACCTCATCTCCGCTNTTGGGATTAAAGCTATGCAGCATGCCATCGTTGGCGGCCACATAAATTCGACTGGAGCGCCCTGACCAGGTCGCTTTAAACNACTCATAACTATGGGCTCCCTGCGGGTAGGACGGCAGATTTCGCCGCAACCGACTAGGAGGACCAACAAAGACGGGTGCTGAGTTAACAATATCNCCCAGGCGACCTTTCACGCTGGGTCTTTCTCTGAATCGACCTGCGGGTCGCTCATTNCTCCGGCTACCGCTGAAATANTCGATTCGCTTGTCTATCTGGACGTCATTGCTATCGGAATCNCCGACGTCAAGCATGNCATTAAACTGAGCGGTGGTTAAATTTGCTCTGTCGAAGGCAACCCCTTTATTCATGACCGGGTTAAAAGTGACCAGGTTCCTGTCAGCGGGCTGGATATCATCAAGCCGTGCAGCACCGCTCCANACAATATCTGTAATAGACCCNTCATCAACATCAAAAGTCTGGGCGATGAGATCACCTGTTTTTTCACGGAGATTATAAAAAGCCCGAAAAACAAGTGCGCCTTCCTGTATTTCCTGGGAGTTGAAACTGACTGCACTGGCAGCACCAATACCGGACGAGAACTCTTCAAATGCGGCATTTAACTGCGTCTCTAGCTGGGAAGGATTTTTTGCATTGAGCAAAGCACCCCTGCCATTGAGCGCTGCATGCCTCATATCATTGTTTTTCCCCTCGCTGGTGTCGGGATAGCCCCAGTTAAAACTCTGCGTAATATCTTCGGGCAAACTACCAAGACTATCCTGNAATCCAAAAGCAANAACAAAAGTGGACATGTGCTGATGCATTTTGTCCCCTGGAAANGCGTCTACTGCAGCTTGCGCTGTATCACGATCGGTCACGGGCACATCATTGGCCAAGGTGGGGTGAAGGTCCGATTCATAGTAATACATGGCAACATCTGCCAGACTTCTATTACAATCACGGGAATTTTTGTTACAACCCGCAAACTGGCCCTGATCAAACAAACTCGNNCCTGNTCCCGTTAAGCTCTGTATGCCATCTGAATCGGCATTGCCACTGATCTTAGGATCTGATCCGTTCCAGAATCCATCGGTAATCAGCAAAGTATAATTCTGCTGACAACTACCCAGCGGCGCGCCCAGTATGGGGCAGCCGCCGGGTCCATCCCCGGGCGGACCCTGCTGATTCATGATGTTGGGACTCTGGCACCGAAAGTATTCTCCCGCGCCGGCCAGCGATCTTCTCAGTGGCGTACCGCCATTAGAGCTGGTATTAAACAAGGCTTGCAGCATNGTTCTCTTTTGCCCTGTTAAGGGTGATTCATTGAAATCAGCAATGGGAACATTATTGTTAGTCCCATTTAAGGTGGCATAGCCAACCCTNANGTTNTCTGCTGCNCCAAAAACTTTCCCTAACGCAGATTTAGCGGCAAACTCCCTGGAGCGCGCAAANGTATAAAAATTGGCAAAATTCTGTTTTTCCTCCAC
Organism: Gammaproteobacteria bacterium; assembly: GCA_002697205.1. Taxonomy (GTDB): domain Bacteria; phylum Pseudomonadota; class Gammaproteobacteria; order Pseudomonadales; family Azotimanducaceae; genus UBA9926. The sequence goes on along the minus strand of NZUN01000023.1, from coordinate 10,845 downwards.
CAGGCTGCAAAAGCCAGTGCCCAGACAATCCGTTCTTGTTTCTGCTTTCGGATAAGTATCGCTGCCATCATCAAAGCCCAACGGATAGGCTCCGGTTTCTGCTGCGCCAGCCTCGGCTTTGATCTGCACCAGGCGGCCTTCCGTACAGGGATCACTGGGTGACTGTATGGGTGAACGGCCATCGACATACTGGTGAGATTTTGCNAGAACGCCATCTACCATATCTCCAGGGCTGATATTATCAGGGCATAGCACCTTGTCGTTCACGTCAGTCCATACATAATACCGTGCTAAATTGTCGGTACTTAAATNNGTAGTTTGATAATTTCCCGACACATAGGGGTTCTTAATGGCATTTGAAAAATTTGAATTGACAAATACCTGGCCTTGTCTGTTCAATCCTACCCAGGGGTCATAACGAACTGCTGGATCNTAATATACTTTGTTAAAGTCCTTGTTCTGGATACGCCACAGACCCTTACCGGGCTGACTTTCCTCTCGCGGGGCAGTCCATCTATTCCAATANCTGTTACCCGGAAAAAGCATGTATTTCTTGGAAAAGGAACAAGTTTCTCTTGTTCTCCCTCTCCGTCTATAAGTTCGACAGGTTNGAACTGCTGCCACCCCCGCATTAGCGACNTCATCGGTCATGATATCCCATACCATACTGCCAGAGTCATCCTGCACAACCAGGACATTGGGCACTGCAGAAATCCCAATCTCNAGAGGCGAGTCGGCCAGGTCATAATCTGNCTCCAGCACTTCCGAGACCGAGCCCGCACTGNCACCATCGGTGGGACTGACCTGAATAGTAAAAACATTGTTTAAACTGCAGTTGGCCGTTGTTCTGGGTGCACCNACAACGCAAACATTAGTATCACAAGCATCAAAACTAATAGTGACCGACCCGGAAAAACTGGCGGGAGGGGTGTAGGTTATCTCTCCATTTCCACAATAAGGCGGTGCAATCGATCCCACATTGTTACCCAAAGTATCGACTGCTGTCGCCGACAATATAGAAAAATACACTNGTTGCATACCTGAACAGGTATCTAACCCTGGATCACAACCCAGACCGTCATAGATCGTATTATCTTTATCAAACACTCTTGCCGCCAGGCCAAAATCACCATGGCCATCATCTTGGTAACGACCATTCCAGGTCTTGGTGGATCCTTGCACCATGGTGCCATTCAATCCAGCAACAATATCCGGAGGATCGTTAACGGCTACCACAGTTACATTTACGGTGGCTGATGATTGCTGGCCATCCGCATCTTCTATGGTATAACTGAATGTATCNNTACCATTAAAATCCGCACGCGGTTCATAGGTTATCACCGGGCTAATCACACCTGGCGTAAACAGTCTGTCTGAAACACCCTCTACACAATTGCTGCAGATAACGCGATTCACCTCGAAGCCATTGGTTCCCCCTCGGTTGACTGTAGTGCCGCTGGAAGCACCGAAAACAACTTTCAATGGGTCCGTTTCATCGGCACACTCGGGGTCTTCCAGGGGTGACGGTGAACATTGCACCCAGACCTCATCTCCGTCCGGATCCTTGAAGCCGGTGGCNAGGCTCACTATGGTATACGGCGGGTCACCAACCGCATCGTTGAGTAATAAAGTCAACTCGGTCACCCCAGAATCTTCTGCCACACTAACCAGATCATCNACAGCGAGCGGCACCCTATCCGTATCGTTACCATTGATGGTAATCGACACAGTAGACGNTGCANNNTCGNCGCCATCGGAAATCGTATANGTAAANGATTCTGACGAAGTNTGGCCANNCNCTANGGCATGAAAAGTCNCNGAGGCGGNGGCATCGTAGGAAAATGAACCGTTCGCATTAAGGGTAAGCGTTGCACCGGAGGCCAGCGTCAACTGTGTCCCTACTGANNCCGCCGAACCCTGCACCTNGGCTACNTGGATCGCATCACCATCGNCATCANNATCATTGTTCAGTACACCCGGNNCGGNCNCANTCANCACTGCATTCTCAGCAACTGCNTAGCTATCAACCACGGCGACGGGAGCGTNGGCGTAAACCGACTTACNTAACAACAATGACACCAACCAAAACCACTTTCCGAGATCAGACACTGGTTATTCCATTTCTTAGTCAAGTAGCAGCAGTANTATAGGTACTGCAATACANTAGATTACACCCATATCAGATTAATTCTATCATTTCGTTTAATCGAACTGCATTTGCAACCTTTGATTAGAGCCAACTGCTTAACGGCTACGGATCNCCTGGCGTTTTCATAATGACTAGAAATAGCGTCGCTGATTGCTTAACGCTGAATCCATGGATAGANAAATATGGATATACAAATACTGGACTTACCTTAGGTTAATTCTTCAGTAAAACCATTGTCGCCATGGCTTAGCGCCCTGCTTAGGCCGGAAGCAACAATCCGGCGGTAACTGATCCAGGTAATCCAACCACAGAGAAGTCGAAGAGCGGTTTTATCGATGGCAAAAATCAATAACAGAACCGATGGCAACACACTTGAATTTCAATTGACCAGCGTTTGATAGATGCGACTTCTTAGTTCCCTTCTGATCGGATAGGTAGAAGACGGGATCAATTGGGTCAGAAAGATCACAAACAGTTCTTCTTCAGGGTCCAACCAGAAAAACGTGCTGGCTGCACCGCCCCAGTGATGTTCGCCAACAGAGGCAATAATATGAGCCTTCACCGGGTCCAATACAACAGCCCAGCCAATTCCAAAACCTATCCCTTCATAACTTGTCTCACTCCACACAGGCTGACCCATCGACGCCATATCACCGTTATTGGGCAGTTGGTTGAGNCGCATGAATTCGACTGTTTTTCTGGATAGCAGCCTGGAGCCGTCAAGTTCACCACGATTCATTAACATCTGACAAAAACGAGCATAGTCGCTCATCGTTGAAACCAGGCCTCCCCCTCCAGAGAAGAACTCAGGCGGTTTCAGATAANCATTGTTGTCTGCCGATTCGATCAGGCGTAACCCNCCTATGCGATCTTCGTGACTGATCCCCCCGGCAGCCACGCTTGCCATTGTCTGGCCTGAACTCGGCCCATACAGCGCGGCAAATCGAGATGTTTGATCTGCCGGAACACTAAAGCCTGTATCAACCATGCCNAGGGGCCCNCAAATATGGGCCTCAAAGAATTCTGCCAATGAAAGCCCCGACCAGATTTCTACCAATCGACCCAATACATCGGTCGCCACACTGTAGTTCCATTGAGANCCAGGCTGGCACAGCAATGGGATATCGGCCAATGAATCAACCCAATCAGCAAGCTTTACACTGCGGCGTTGTTCCAGACCTCGACCACGGTATTCAGCATCGATAACATTCTGCTGCATAAAGCCATAAGTCAGACCCGCGGTATGAGTCATTAACTGCCGTATGGTCATCGGCGTCTGCTGCGCTACGGTTGCNGTAATATCACCCCCGGACCAGACCGGCGTATCTGCGAAGGCAGGAAGGTATCTCGACACAGGATGATCCAACTGGAAACAACCCTGTTCGTACAACATCATCGCCGCAACCGTCGTAATTGGCTTGGTCATGGAAAAAACACGGACAATGGTATCTTCACTGAAGACTCTGCCCGTTTCTATTTCGGAAGCACCCACTGCCTCAAAAAAAGCAGGTTGTCCTCGTCTNCATAACAGCAAGCTTGCGCCTGCGATCCGTTGTTTGATCACCTGCTGCTCAAGCCAGTTGGATACTCGNCCCAGCCGATTCTGATCAAGGCCTACTTTTGCTGGTAATACAATTTTCATTGTGCCAAGTTCCTATTGCCTTTCCATTGGACCGCCCACCCTGGCACGCAAAACCGTTATCAGCTCCAATATCATCAGGGCTGCNCCCCACAGCCACTGCAAAGACGTCTGCTGACTTTCTCTGCTGTCTATCTCTACAAGCCATCCATCTATCTACTAGCTATCTTTACTAGCTATCCATCAGGTCACTCGCGTTTATCTGGTCTCCACGTTTTCGGGGTTACCAGGCTTCNACTTCCCGNTCAATTAAATGGCCGACCTGATCAATTGCGGCTCGACGGCGATTGGGCAGAGTATATTGCGGGAACAGCTGATCAGTACCCTCATAATCACGCAACACCTGTCTTGCCAGAGTCACTTTATGAACCTCAGTCGGACCATCAGCAATGCCCATCACATAGGACCCCAACAGCATTCCAGAAAGAGGCAGTTCATTCGAGACACCCAACGCACCATGAACCTGGATACACCGGGANACCACATCATGATAGACCTTCGGCATCGATGCCTTAATAGCNGCAATATCCTTTCTTACTTTCATATAATCATTGAATTGATCGATTCTCCAGGCAGTACGCAGCACCAGCAGACGAAAAGATTCCATTTCAATCCAGGAATCCGCAATCTTTTCCTGAACCATCTGCTTACTGGCCAGTATTTCTCCTTTAGTATTGCGTGATAGTGAGCGCTCACACATCATATCAAAGGCACGACGGATCTGACCCACGGTTCGCATGGCATGATGAATCCTACCNCCACCCAANCGTGTCTGTGCAACCGCAAAACCCTGACCCCTGGGGCCAAGAAGGTTGCGCTTAGGTACCCTGACATCAGTGTAACGAACATAGGCATGAGAACCCTGCCCAGGAGGCTCAGCACCTACACCAACATTGCGGATAATCTCCACGCCAGGCGCATCCGTCGGTACCACCAGCATACTTGCCCGGCCATGAGCACTGGCTTCTGGATCCGTAACAGCCATGACAATCAGGAAACTGGCATATCTTGCATTCGATGAAAACCATTTTTCACCATTAATAACAAAGTCGTCGCCATCNTCCACCGCCATACATTTAAACTGTGTCGGATCAGCACCACCCTGTGGTTCTGTCATGGAATAACTCGATGCCAGTTCACCATTCAACANTGGCTGCAGGTATCGCTCTTTAATTTCATCAGTACCATAATGCGCCAGAATTTCGGCGTTACCGGTATCCGGCGCCTGGCAGCCAAACACCACGGAAGCAAACCTGGATTGCCCCAGTATTTCATTCAGCAANGCGAGCTTTAACTGGCCAAAACCCAAACCACCCAGTTCGGGCCCTAAATGNCAGGCCCAAAGACCCATTTCTCTGACTTCCTGCTGCAGTGGTCGAACGCACTTGATAAAATCCGGATCCTGGTACTCCATTGCCGAACCCAGTACCGCGTCCAACGGTTCTACTTTGTTTTTGACAAATTCTGCCGTCCAATCCAAAAGAATCTGATATTCCTTATCTGTTTCAAAATCCCATGCCATGTTTATCTCCTCCAGTACTTGAGCCAACGTTANGTGCCTTTGATAACAACCAAAATAAACACTTATACCGCAACAGGCAANCATGCGCTGGAATNAAATCAACCATTTCAGGTATAGTCTATGNTTATATTGGGCATTAANAACATGAGGAGANTCAACCTTGGTAGANACCACTTTATTTGATTTAACCGGCAAAATCGCTTTACTGACAGGCTCGTCGAAAGGCATGGGCAAAGCAATGGCTGAAGGTCTGGCAGAACATGGCGCAAAAGTANTTGTTTCAAGTCGGAAACAGGACCAATGTGATGAAACTGCAGCGGCCATAAACCAGNCCTGTGGCGCCGGTTCTGCCGTTGCCATTGCCTGCAACATTGGCTACAAGGAGCAACTGCAAAATCTCGTAGATGAAACTCACAGCCAATTAGGCCCTATCGACATCCTGATNGGCAATGCTGGGGTTAATCCTTATTATGGCTCAATAATGGATATCCCTGACGGCGCCTACAACAANATAATGGAGAGCAATGTCCGTTCGAATCTGTGGCTGGCCAAGATGGTTGCGCCTGANATGATTGAAAAAGGTAACGGGTCTATTGCTATCACCAGCAGTACCGGTGCCTTTGGGCCGTCTGAAGTCCTGGGTACCTACAACATATCAAAGCTGGCCGACATCGCCCTGGTAAGAAACCTCGCCCAGGAATTAGGTCCTAAAGGCATTCGAGTGAATGCTATCTGNCCAGGCCTGGTCAAAACCGATTTTGCTAAAGCGCTATGGGATAATCCCGAAGCTGAGAAACGAGCTAATGAAGTGACACCTCTTCGACGCCTGGGCGAGCCAGATGANTTCAAAGGCATTGCCGTGTTCCTGGGCTCGGCNGCCAGNAACTGGATTACCGGCCAGGCATTAACAGTCTGCGGTGGTACTCACATGTGGTGATCCGANTCGGGTGGGCAGCCAATGCAATAACGGATTCACGGNNATGGCTGTTGATTGAGCAGCCCATGCTAAAACCTTGAATTCCCCTTTCCAGTAACGGCCCACTGCCAGGCCCGACCTGGACCNACAGTTATTGCTTTAACTGTTCCAGATACGGGCCGGCATCAAAACCATGAGGACCATAACGGGCCTGTACCGCCATAATGAGATCATGGTTCCAGTATTCATGACCCGGCTGTGGAAATCCTAACAAGGTCCTTTGGTCAACCGTACAGGTCGCAATCCAGCGTTCCATGGATTGATCCTGNCGATAAGCGGCCCAAGCCCAGCCAGGGTGCAGATTACCAATCCACTCACTACTGGCTTTCCTGAAAGTCATATTCTGAACGAAGCGNCGAGCGCCGAGGTGCAAAGGGGTGCCCCGATGCCAGGTATCATGGCGATAAAAAAGGATATCGCCNGGCCGATACGCTACATATTGCTCCCGAGCATATAATCCAGACCGCCAATCGCCCAGGCCCGGGCTGATGCCAGCCATATAGCGTTCAGCCTGGCTTCGATCATTGATGAAATCTTTTCCGGCNATGCCTGGAGAATCAATAATCGGCCAGCGATAGGCTGGGTCTTGGTCATCATTGCGGGGCACAAGNGCAGTTGAACCCGCGCAATCCTGATAATCACTTAGATAGAGTATCAATTCCACTGCATCGGGTTGCTGCCAGATCGGTGGATGCGTCAAACAATGGTTAGGATAATCCACATGCATTCTCTGATCAGAATTATCTCGCAGTGAACCNGTTGCAANCCGACCGTATTTCGGCCAGAGATCNGACTGCGTCAATCTGATCTCATGAATGTCCAGTTCTAACAGCTGACAGATCACCACCAATANATTTGGGTGCAGGGTTACTTCGTTAAATTCAAAATAACTGGACGGAAAAACCAGGGCTCCGGAACTGCCGAAACCTCTTTTATGCTCAGCGGCTTCGCTGCCACCAGACGGAAATNAATCACTGGCTATATCAATTAACGCGCTGANCAATGCTTGGGGTATCAGACCCNGAACAAAAGTAAATCCCTGGNNTNGCCATTGCTGTATCTGATGCTGGCTCAGACCCGCTTGGGCTTCGCAGAATTCAGCATCGATAAAACGTTTATCCATGGTCANTCTCTACCGGTAGCCCAGATTACAGCNAGTACAATAATCAACACTGAATATCATCGCTGCGCTGCTATTCAAGCATCAGGAAGGTGACCTCATCCTTAGCGGTAGTGACTGCTGTGATGATTGCCTCCATCATAAAACAGGTCAGGCGGCTGGACGGATTANCCTGAACAGGAACAGCGNATAACGCTGCGCCCATCTACAGTCAAATACTATGCTTTTTTATTGCTGATCCTAATATGGCGTGATCCATTCTGTGTATCCTGACCACTGATCCCGGTCGGAATTTCCTGAATTTTCTTGCCTGAAGCAAGAAATGCNTCAGTTTCAGCNTTGATTTTTTCCCTCAGGTTTTGTTGGTTTNCCGCAAGNGTGCTTGCCTTTTTCTTCATCTGATTCTACCTGTCATTGTGCTTAATGCTCCTTCCTCATNACATTAGTGATAGCTGNAGCACAACTATCATCTTCGCTGCGGTTNACCTGGCCAGCNTCTAGCTACTCAATCTTGCGAGATAGCANTCAATGTGATGCCTGGTCTGCTACCAAAAAATGTCCCAGAGGTTGCAAGTCGAACAAATTCATGTAAATGAACAAATAGACCCTAACCAACTGAGNAACCTCAACTCTTACCATAACCANAGGCCAACACGGTCGCAAGACCGGACGCCGATGAACCTGTACGACGTCATCGCCCACGCTCTATTTCTGTCAATTTCTGTGCTGACTTAAACTCGGCAGTTGGTTCGAAAACGCGCTACCACTACCCACAGCAAACAAATCGTCAGCAATAAAAGATAGACCGACTATCATCAACTCTGGTAAGAATTAATGGCCATGTTAACTTATTGGGGTTTTGATTCACAGGCATAGCCGCGATTAGCCAGGATGAAATACTATCATGGACCTATTTTTACTGATCAANAGGGTNNNCGAGATAGGCTGCCGACNCNANTAACNTTAGGTTAATAGCNCCAGNCAGGTCAAGCAAACCCATCAGNCAAATCGANAAATTANCGGCTGACCCGGATNNCTGGCTTGGTCAGNCTCTCTNACCAAGCCAGCTATATCTCATTGTTCTTTGATTNTTATCCATTGCTTCTTTCCCNNTGACCTTTTGCCGNTGATCCTTTCCCANATGCGAGGACCAACCGACCGAACACACTNNCTCGGNAGCGTTTATGCGCGGGACANTGCCGGTATTCAAATTAATCACCGATTCAGGTACNCTGAGTCGCCTGTATGCTATCTCTGGACATTCTGATTAATGCATAACAACAATTAAAACCAACGCGCCGTAACCATAAACTGANCAAACACAAATTTCCTGCTAACCAATTCGGGTTAGTTTCTAAGCTGAATAATTNAAGGGCNGACGCATGACTGCTTTTTCCATACTCGATCTTGCACCNGTTACCCAAGGNAGTACCCCNCGNGATTCGCTGCAGCGCTCAAAAGACCTGATTCAACACGCGGAAGCTTGGGGCTATAAACGCCATTGGGTCGCTGAGCACCACAACATGCAGGGCATAGCGAGTTCCGCGACTTCNGTGGTCATTGGCTATCTCGCCGAAGCAACAAAAACNATCAGAGTCGGGGCCGGTGGAATTATGCTGCCAAACCATGCACCACTGGTTATTGCCGAACAGTTCGGCACACTGGCTTGCCTCTATCCCGGTCGTATTGATCTAGGCCTGGGCCGTGCTCCGGGTACAGATCAATTAACCATGCAAGCTCTAAGAAGGAACCTGCAGGGAAACATTGATGACTTCCCCAGGGATGTAGTCGAATTACAACACTTTCTAAAACAAGCCGAGCCTCAGCAAAGCGTCGTTGCCATGCCCGGCGCTGGCACCAATGTTCCTCTTTGGATACTGGGATCCAGCCTGTTTGGTGCCCAACTTGCAGCTATGCTGGGCTTGCCCTTTGCTTTTGCCTCTCATTTTGCTCCCGCGTACATGCAAGCGGCTGTTGATATGTATCGAGATCGTTTCGAGCCCTCCGAACAACTGCAAGAGCCTTATACCATGCTCGGATTCAATCTTTGTGCTGCAGACAGCACCGCTGAAGCCAGCTATCTGCGCTCTTCTTCACTTCAATCCTTTATTAACCTTCGCCGTGGGCAACCCGGCCCATTACCCCCACCGATCGAGAATTTTGACAGTCAGATGTCCACTGCAGAGCAGCAAATGCTAGAGCAGATCAGTCAATGCTCAGCCATTGGCGATATCGATACGGTAGAACAACAGACCTGCCAGTTCATTGATCGCACCGGCGCTGATGAGCTCATGATTGTCTCATCTATGTTCGATCACGAAAAACGCTTACGCAGTTACGAGATCGGGGCCGAGGTGAAAAAGCGCCTTGCTGCCAGTGCAAAGGAAGATGACCGCTAACGGCCACTCCCTCAGCCTGGCTCATTAAACATGCTTGTTCGACCGCCATCGATAACCAGATCATGGCTATTAATAAATCGACCTTCATCCGATGCGAGAAACAGCGCTCCCTGGGCAATATCCATGGCTAATCCAGAAAATTTTAACGGCGTGGCTTTAGCCAGGTTAGCCTGAAGTTTCTGCATTTTTTTGTTGTTTTCTTCGTCGCTGAGCGTATTTGCCCGGGCAGACCCACCCCAGAAAATAGGGGTCGCGATCGCCCCCGGGGAAATACAGTTAACTCGAATCCCATCCGGGCCGAGGCGAACTCCCGCTAGCTTTGAATAATGTGTCAGCGCCGCTTTCACCGCCGAATAGACGAGATCACCCTGGTTATCTCGTAGTGCCGCCACGCTGGAATTATTAATAATGACACCACCTCCCACCTCCCGCATGAACGGAATGGCGTACTTCATTGCCAGGGCGGCACTGCTGAACAATAAACGAGTGGCGTAGAGAATGGCTTCTTCTTCCACTGCATCGACAAGGCCATGAGTCGGTCCACCGGCATTATTAAACAAAATATCCAACCTGCCAAAGGCGGTAACAGCAGCATCAATGGTTTTCTTAATATCAGTTTCCTGAGTGATATCAGCAATAACGAACTGGCAGTTTTCGCCAAGCCTATCGGCCACTGCCTGACCTTTTTCAACTGATCTGCCACAAATCACCACCCGGGCACCTTCGCTAACAAACAGTTCCGCGGTGGCCTCACCAATACCACTGGTGCCGCCGGTAATAACCGCAACCTTTCCTGCAAGACGATCCGCCATTGCTACCTCTCCTAATTCTAATAGTGCTACATTTTATTCGTGCTAGATTCTATTAGTACTACATTCTATAAGATCTGAGCAAAGTGCTTTAAACGCCTGAATACCCATTATTTGAATGCATCGAAATCGACAATAGCATCCGGGTGTTCGAGTCGGCCTTTACACAACCGTGGGCTCGTCAGGCCGCCCTCTTTCACTGCAACCCAGTAAATCCACTGCGCTTGCCTC
>NZUN01000022.1 GCA_002697205.1 Gammaproteobacteria bacterium | reverse complement strand
GATATTGGGCGGATTACTAGCCGACCTGATACTCAGGCAAGCGCCACTTCCAGCGACGTTTGAGCGCGGCATTGGCCTGATGCCTACTTGGCCGATTGATCGTCAATGCTTGAGCAAATTAGCTGGTGCATACTGGTCGGTCATTGGCCGAACAGTTTCATCCCAATCCCGGGTCGTCGCCATATATCTGGGAAAGTCCTCGATGTTGATGTAATAGGGCGCCAGGCGGTTGGCCAGTCGTTTTGCCCGGCCAGCTAGAATANCTCGGGAAGGCAGTGGTTGCGGTCCTGATATAATCACCCGGTTGCCGGTCAGGGGCATTTTAAAGTTAAAGAAATTACCAAAAACTGATCTATAAGTAACTGATTCATNATNATATAATTTAGATGNTGAGAAGGTGTTGGCAACCACCACTCCGGTGCTCGTGAGTAAAGATCTNACTTCTTCNAGAAATTCCTTGGTCATCAGGTGCTCCGGGATGTACTCACCGGTAAACGCATCAAGAATAATGATGTCGTAACTGTTTTTTCTGATCTGGGCTCTTTTAANGAAGACACGNGCATCGGCAATGCTGACCTTGACCTGGTCAGATTCCTTGAATTTAAAGAATTGCTGCGCCACNCGGTANACTGCGGCATCGATTTCAACGACATCAATAACGGCGCTGGGGAATAACTGGCTCAGTGTTTTTGNTAGGGTNCCACCGCCNAGCCCGACAATTANAATACTTGCCGGGTTGTCCTGTAATAGCAACGCAGCAAAAGTCATTTTCGTGTAGGGGAATACCACTTCCTGAGGTCTGTCCAGGTTGATGCAGGACTGGCGAGAGTCCCTGCGCCGCATCGCGAAAACAAGGCATCTACGGTCCCGCGCTTCCCTGACNTCAATGTTTCTATAAAGTGATTTTTCCTTGTGGATTACTGAATCTGCCTGAGCTGGCTGACCCAGCAGGGTCAGNCAGGCAAGGATCGCTGCNGTTACTACAGATCGGCTCATCTGAGAGATTTCCTGCCAACCCAGAGGGCGGNCATACCGGCGACGCCTAGAGCGAGAATCATGGANATGACGATGGTGTTCATTTCAAACCATAGCACCAGGTAGAAGGAAGTCAGCAGGGTGCCCAGTGCACTACCNAGNGTGGACACAAAATACAGTCCGCCGGCGACCTGGCCACTGTGACCTGCATTTTCGACCATGAGCCTGACTGAGTAGGGAGCAATCATCCCGAGAATAGCCGTAGGAACAAAAAACANCAGNGTGGATGCAATTAAAGAACCGTATCTCGGATCCTCTATCCGGGTGAACACCGATTCCATGGCTAGATCAGAAAAGAANANGATNGGTAGCAGTGCGATGGCCGCGACTAGAAAAAAAGTGCCGAACTTGAACAGGTCTGGATTTCTNAGAGAAAGTTTGCCACCGATCAGGTAGCCAGTNGATAGAGCCACCATGAAAATACTNATGATGCTNCCCCAGACGTAGATNCTGCTGCCAAAATANGGCGCTAGAATACGACCGCCCAATAATTCGACTGACATGATGATAAAGCCACTGGTAAAAGCAAGGCTCATGACTANCCCCGGGGAAGTGATGGTCCGAGTTGGAAGGANGTTGACGGCAGNACTGCTCATAATACCTATCTCTGGGTGATCGGCTGCAGTATACATGATGGTTATTTGCAAGCATAAGAATCTACTGCAATGNGTGCCTCAGAACCGCTTTTATGTCAGAATNGCGTCCGAATAATTATCATGGTTTNCCTGATTGAAATCNCTTCTGCGATTATTGCCTTATCTTAAGCCNTANAAGGGGCAGATAATGGTTGGCTTCGTGGGCTTTTTCGGGGCGCGTCTTTTTGAAANCAGCACCTATTATNTTGTCGCTGAAGGTATTGATGCCATTGGCGAGATGTTGTCTGAGTTACCGGCAGCATTCCCTTACTCGGTGGGTGAAATTGGCTTGTTCATTGTGCTCACCGTGCTGCTGAGATTTGTATGTGTAGTTCAGGCACGTCGGGCTTTTCGCCGGGTAGGTCAACAAGTCTCCTTTGATCTAAGAGAGCAGTTATTCGCATCGGTTCAGCAACAAGGCAGTGATTTCTTTTCGCGTATTGGCGTGGGCGATATCATGACCCGCGCAATNCAGGATATTNCACTGGTTCAGCGGCTGATTGCTTTCGGCCTGATCCAGNTAGTCATTATGGTGTATGCGCCGCTGTTTGCCTTGTCTGCCATGTTNGTGAAGTCAGTGAGTTTAACCCTGCTGATACTNCCACTGCTNCCTTTGATTTACATTTATGCCCAATGGGTTGCAACTAAAATGGCGGTTACTTCAAAGGCCGTACAGGAGTCATTGTCCGAACTTGCTGCGCATNCCCAGGAAAACCTCAGTGGTATCCGGACAATCCAGGCCCAGGCACAGGAAGAAAATGAAATAAGACGGTTTTTTAGAACCAACGATCAGTATGCCAGCGCTTTTTACGAACAGGCCCGAATTGGTTCTTTAATGTCTGCCTGGATGCCCTGGCTGACNGCCTTGTCACAACTGACTATTATTGTTTACGGTGGTCACCTGGTGTTGACCGGGGTNTTATCCGTTGGTGATCTGATTTTCTTTCTGGCTTGTTTAAACATGTTGTTGCAACCGATNAGAATGGCGGGATTTTTCATCACCCTGGTTGCCAGGGCAAGNGTCGGGGTCGATCGGCTCTGTGAAATATTTGATGCGCCTGCGGAGATTGTGGATCAGCCCAGTGGACGCACCGCTNCCAGCATACAAGGGAGTTTTGATATCTGCGACCTGAGTTTCAGTTATCCCAGGAGCCCATATCCTGTGCTGAGTAATATCAGTCTTTCCATCAAAGCCGGAGAATCCATTGGTATTGTCGGCAGGGTGGGTTCGGGAAAATCTACCTTGTTAAAGCAGTTTACTCGAATGCTGGACCCGCCAGCGGGCACNTTATTCCTNGATGACATTGATGTCAGGGAGTATCCGTTAGCGCTGCTAAGGTCGCAGATTGCGCAGGTCCTGCAGGATCCTTTCCTGTTTGGCGAACCACTTCGTAATAACATCAGTTATGATGATCCTGAACGTGCCCTTGAATTTATCTGGGAATCAGCTGATTCGGCAGCCTTGCGAGGAACTATAGAGGAGTTCCCCAAGCAGATGGAAACGNTGGTNGGTGAGCGCGGGGTTACCTTAAGNGGTGGTCAGAAACAGCGCACAACCCTGGCTCGAGGTTTAATCCGCGATTCAGCTGTCCTTATTCTNGATGATTGTTTCAGTTCTGTTGATACCGAAACCGAAGAGCACATCTTACGCCGGTTAAAGCAGCTGCGAGACGGTAAAACCACAATTTTGGTTAGTCATCGAGTGTCTACCCTAAGGCATACCGACCGTATCGTTGTGTTGGAGGAAGGNCGTATTGCAGAGCAGGGGACGCATCACCAGCTACTCGATCTTGATGGTATCTATGCNGAGTTGGAACGCCTGCAGACACAGGGCATGTCGCCCGCCAAGCCNGCNGCAGAGNCGGTTTAAGATGAATACTATTACTAAANCNGAAAACACTTCTACCGGCANAGNGCGCGATCATGCCATGTTTGATGCTGAGCTTTCCGGTGCAGTACTTAATTTTCACTTACTGAAACGCATTGTTTCGTGGCTAAAACCCTACCGCATTAGATTGCTNGTTAGTGGTGTNCTGGTGTTAATCGCCAGTTTCACATCGGTGGTAATGGAAGTGGTGATNAGCAGAGTGCTGGTGGACTATATTATCGTGGGTGANGCTAATAGCGTTATGCCGGATCTTGGTATGATCGAATTTACTCGGTCGGTAGAGACGTTGTTTGCATTGTCGCCTCTGTATGCAGCCGGTGCTNTTTTCTTTGTTTTGATGAGTCTGTCAGCCGTGCTGGGTCACTGGCACAGGTTGACCTTGATTGATGCGATCGTGCGGGCTTTAAGAGATTTGCGGCAGGACCTGTTTTCTCACCTGGAGAGTCGNCCCAGTTCTTTTTATGATCGTGTCCCGGTGGGAAGGATCATGACCCGNGTNACTAATGATGTCGAAGCTCTGTATGAGATGCTGCGAGGAATGGGCAGTCTGCTGGGTGAATTCGTACCGTTTCTGGTTGCCTTGACTATTATGCTGTCAACCAGTGTGGAGCTGACCGGTATTTTATTACTGCTGGTGCCTATTGTTGGTGTGGCTACATTCTATTTCAGAAGGGCAACCAGAGATATTTTTCGGCGGGTCAGGAACAGCGTTTCCGCTTTGAATCAGTATCTTCAGGAAAACCTGTCGGGTATGCAGGTTGTACAGCTGAGCCAGAGGCAGGATCGCAACAGATCAGAATACACCAGGATTAACAAAGAGAACCTGANTCAGGAATTCAAGTCCATCGACCTGNCGACTTTTTACGGTGCCTTCAATGATTCTCTCGCCTCNATTGGGCTGGGAATTATTATNTACTATGGGGCCGGTGCGGTAGTGCAGGACGTTATGTCTCTGGGTGGCGTTATTTTGTTTACCCGGTTCATGAATATGTTATTTACGCCCGTTGTGATGCTCGGTGAGCAGCTGAATGTGCTGTTTAGAGCTATGGCNAGCGGCGAACGTATTTTCCAGGCGCTGGACTGGGATGAGCAGATTCACGAACCGGCGAATCCAAAGCAATTGCCCCAGCGACTTGCCGGCAAGGTTGAATTTCGNAATGTGCATTTTTCCTATACCACCGATACGCCTATCCTCAAAGGTGTTAGCGTGACTGTGCAGGCAGGGGAAAAACTNGCGATAGTCGGNCNGACNGGNTCTGGAAAGAGCACCATGATTCGATTGCTGGGCCGTTTTTATGATTTCCCGCCGGGTCAGATATTCCTCGATGATATTGATTTAAATGAACTGCATTCAAGAGATGTTCGCCAGAGAATCGGNGTGGTATTGCAGGATTTCCATATTTTTTCNGGCACTATTTTAGATAATATTTCCCTGGGNAGCGAACAGATCAGCCGTGAAAAGGCCATAGCAGCAGCCAAAACAGTCAATGCCCACCCGTTNATTGAAAGGCTGGAACTGGGTTACGATACCCAGTTAGTTGAACGGGGNGCCAATCTTTCCCAGGGCCAGCGTCAACTGCTGGCATTCGCCCGCGTCTTNGCCGCAGATCCTGAAATTCTTATTCTTGATGAGGCCACTGCCAGTATTGATACGGAAACAGAAATACTTATTCAGGATGGGCTGCGTAAATTAATGGNGGGTAGAACNTCTATATTAATAGCCCATCGGTTGCAGACTATTCAGGAAGCAAACCATGTATTGGTGCTGCATCTGGGTGAGGTAAANGAGTACGGCACGCACCAGGAATTGATAGCCGCTGATGGTCTGTACCGAACCTTGCACGAACTCCAGTTCCAGGATGTAGTTCTTGATAAAGACGGTGAACCGATTATCGATTAAGGGATATCCGGCNCGGCACAAGCTTATGCTGGGCTTTACTTTTAGCGACTTTAACTCAAAGCCTTGTTCGGTCTAACCAGTCCTGGCTGACCACAAAGCCTCGGCTGATTTCCTGNCCCAGGGAATCAATCATTGCGACATGAGTCGTCTGGGTACCTAACGATGTCTGCAATAGATCAAGTGCCTGGGCATAGTTTAATAGGGTGAGGNTGTCAGATGCAGCTATTGGCGAAAGCCACAGGTGTTTTTCGAGATANACCCATNGAACCCTGGTGCTGGAAAAAAGGCGAATGAAATCAGGTAGNGTTATCCACCAGCCGCGTAAGTGACCTGCGTTGGCACAGGCAGGGAATTGGGCAGTGCCCGCTATAAATTCCTGCCAGGGATAAAACAGGCGGCCTTTAACCAGGCAGGNGGTCTGGGTGATCGGCTTTATGTTCATCNTGCTCAACACTGTTTCTGCTTCGGGTGATTTGGATAACGGCAGTTGATGATCCAGTAATCGATTCAGTTTTCGATCGAGGCGGTCTTCGGGGTTTGGGCCAAACCAATTGCTTGGTTGCTNCAGATCGTGCCTGCCGAGGTAGAATTTAACGGCAAGTTCCCAGTGTTCTATGCGCCCGTTACAGTTAACAATGATGTCAAACTCTCCCAGCGTNCGCTGCTGNCCGCGAACCGGCAGNTTGCTTGCCAGAAGGTGGTAACCACTCATTTTTGAAATGGCAGCCTGCCATAGCTGCTCAAATTGAATACCGAGTCGAAAGTGGTGCCAGTCATCCGGGGCAGGCCAGGGGATATCGAAGTCGTGCAGGGGCAGCGCAGCGTACCACTGGACATCCGGAAACCGGTTATCNAGGGTGTGTAGCAGGGGATTGCTCCTGATGGCCCANTACGCATCCGCGCTACGTTTTCTGGTATCCGNATCATTGATCATATATTGACTCAACTTAGGANGATCAAGTAGTTGTGCGGTTAGTGCAATTTACATCGAGTTCAGTAGTATCATAGCGTTTCTTTGAGAAAATTGAGTTGACCTTATGAGTATTCGCGCAGCCCTGATGAATTTTGTTATCAGAAGAACAGTGAAACCTCAATTGCCGGATAAGGCAGCTGATGTGAAAGCTTTCAGAGAACGGATGGCGGGTGCCGGNAATTTAACGCCGAAAGCACCGACGGGCGTCTCTTTCNAAGCGTGCCAGGTTAACCAGGTCAGTTGCGAGTGGGTTAGCCNTGAACAAACAAACACCTCGGCTGTATTATTATATTTCCATGGTGGCGGTTATGTGATGGGCGATGCAGTAGGGNATCGCAATCTATCCTGGCGTCTTGCCAGAGCCAGNGGTATGCGGGTACTCATGGTAAACTACCGGTTAGCCCCGGAAACACCCTTTCCAGCGGCTTTGCAAGACGCCACCGCAGTATTTGAGTGGCTGCTCAGCCNGGGTTACGCTGCTGATAAAATAGTTATAGGCGGTGATTCGGCCGGNGGCGGGCTGGCACTGGCAACGCTGCTTAACCTGAAGAACTTAGGCACCGACCTGCCGGCAGCCGCAATTCTGATCTCACCCTGGGTTGATTTAACGCTCAGCGGCACATCCTATATTGGCAATAAGGCCAAAGATCCCATGCTGACCCGGTCGGTGCTGGCCACCTGGGCTGAGTGTTATCTCTCCGGCAGAGAAGCGACAGCGCCACTGGCTTCCCCCTTGTTTGCTGACTTGAATGATTTACCACCGATGCTGGTTCATGTCGGTAGCACCGAAATTCTCAATAGTGACGCGGANCGCCTGGTCGATAAAGTGATTGAGTTGGGCGGCTCTGCAGCGCTCAAGGTCTGGCCTAAAATGGTACATGTGTTNCACCTCTTTGCCGGGCGTATCCCCGAAGCCGATCAGGCAATTAATGAACTTGGCGATTATTGTCGTGCCAANATAGCAAACCCTTCGTGAACACAGTTGACCCAATTGCNCGGCACCTGGTTTTGCTTGGTGGTGGCCATAGCCATGTCATTGTGCTGCGCATGCTGGGCATGAATCCCGTTCCTGGCCTGCAGGTGACGTTAATAAGNCCAGATCGACGAACCCCTTATTCAGGCATGTTACCGGGCTATGTCGCAGGCCATTATCGGGAAGAGGAAATNCACATTGAGCTGGATCCGCTGTGCAGGTTTGCCGGAGCAGGGCTTATCCAGGGTAGTGTGACGGGTCTTGATCCTCAGGCNAATAAAGTCTACATGACTGGCCGACCCCCTATNGAGTTCGANGTACTATCCATTGATATCGGTATTACACCTGATTTGGCGGGTTTGAGCAGTACATCTCCTGACTTGATTGCTGTAAAGCCGATAGGTTCGTTTATAGCTCAATGGAAGGAGTTTCTTGCAGAGCGGGACACGGTTTGCGCCATCGCCGTGGTCGGCGGGGGTGCTGCGGGGGTAGAGCTGTGTCTGTCCATAGCGNACCGTCTTCAGGCAGAGCAGNCAGGCAGGATAAGCCAGCTGNGAGNTCGNATACATCTATGTACTTCGCCACCGGGTCTGCTGCCAGGCTATTCCTCGGCGATAAGGCGACGTTTCAGGCGGGAGTTGGACGATGCTCATATCGTGTTGCACGAGAACTTTACCGCGGCTGAGTTTGAGCAGGGTGTATTAANGTCAGATACCGGCTCGACAATAAAAGCGCAGAAGGTTTTCTGGGTGACCAATGCAGCCCCNCAGCGATGGTTAGCCGGTGCCGGTGTTGCAACCGATGACAGTGGCTATATGGCTGTCAATGCCAGTCTGCAAAGCCTCAGTCATCCGCATATTTTTGGCGCAGGNGACACGGTCCAGGTGGTTGATTATCCNAGGCCCAAGGCAGGTGTTTTTGCGGTCCGCCAGGGNGAGCCGCTATTTCGAAATATCGTTAGTTTTTTACAAGGGGGTGGCACTCGGGCCTTTAAACCACAGCGATCTTTTCTATCTTTGATTTCCACTGGCAAGCGCAGCGCGGTCGCTGNCAAGGGGGCCTTTNTTGCTCAGGGCTCACTCTGCTGGACCTGGAAGGATTGGATCGATCGACGATTTATGGACCGGTTTCGTTTGTTGCCGGCCATGGCAGAAACCGATNAGAAGCCGGGTCTGCTGGCTGAATTTGATGATCAGATGCAATGTGGAGGTTGCGGATCAAAAGTCACCTCGGAAATTCTCAGTGAAGTGCTCAAGGAATTGGCACCGGATTCAGCNAGGGACGATGCAGCATTGTTTTCTCCCCCAGTTGGATATTACCTGCTGCACTCCATCGACTCTTTTCGCTCTTTTTTAGATGACCCCTATCTCCTGGCCAGGATAGCCGTGATCCATGCTGTCAGCGATATCTATGCGATGGGGGGCACGGTCGCNACGTTGATGGCAAACCTGAGCTTGCCATTTGCCAAGCCCCGNCCCTCTCGTAATCTGTTGCGCCAGNTGCTNAGTGGCGCGCTTGATCAGATTGCCGACGAGGGTGGGGTATTGATAGGCGGCCATAGTAGTGAGGGCATGGAGTTGTCAGTTGGGTTTGCTGTGAATGGTTTAGTAGCAGAGGGCGCCGAAGTNCGTAAATCAGGGTTGCGNCAAGATGATGTGCTGATTTTGAGCCAGCCGCTGGGTATAGGCACCNTGTTTGCCGCNAATATGCAGGGCAAGGTAGAGGGCCNGTATATTCAATCAGCGANAGATGCGATGAGTCAGTCCAGTCNGCGCGCCGCCGGTATTTTTCTAGCCCACGATGTCCATGCTATGACGGATGTGACTGGGTTCGGCCTGGCAGGTCACCTGGGAGAAATGCTCATCGCCAGTAATATGACCGCGGAAATCGAAATAGCATCTATCCCGGTGNTGCCTGGCGCTGTTAANACGATTGCAGTGGAGGGCATAAAAAGCACCTTACATGAGGCCAACAGGCAGAGTGCNTTACTNCAGTTANCNCAGGTAAAGCAGGCTGATCTGGATAGTTATGCNAAATTTGAGCTGCTTTTCGATCCGCAGACTTCAGGNGGACTACTGNCGGGTATTTCTGCTGATAAAGTTGCTNCCTGCCTGGCGGCGCTTAAACNGGCGGGATATGCTGCAGCAGTGATAGGCAAAGTAACAAGTGGTTCACCGATGATCTTGTTGTCGGCGCATTAGAAGCGGCGAGCAAGACGGCTCAAAGCGATCACTCCAGGATTTGCGNAATTGCACCTGGCTCACANTCCANGNTGGGNAGAGCNGATCCTTCCCAGTCCGGATCGGCAGCCCCGGTTAAAGTATTGTTTTTTCTTTCCAGAGCATGAATTCTAGCNAACGAGGCCTGNTTATTAANTTCAGTCACCTCAAAGNCTGCCCTACGCCAGCTGTCAACATCGGCAGGTGTCCAGCCGCCTANGGTGGTTTCGGCTTGAAAATGTTNCANTGGCACTTGNCGCTTGTGGTGCTTATCGATGGTAGATGCGGGGTGNACGCGGGGCAGTTCCAGAGCATCTTGAATGTTTTTACCCTGGTCGATGTACCGAGATAGTGCCTGAACAATAGCAGAGGGTAT
Source organism: Gammaproteobacteria bacterium (assembly GCA_002697205.1). GTDB lineage: Bacteria > Pseudomonadota > Gammaproteobacteria > Pseudomonadales > Azotimanducaceae > UBA9926. The sequence goes on along the minus strand of NZUN01000022.1, from coordinate 7,511 downwards.
TTTTATCCCGCCAGCTGCACCCAGCGCGAGAACAATTTTTTGATTCAGGGTGACTANAACCGGGGCAATGGCCGTNCGTGGGCGGCTTCCCGGGTCTTGCCGNCCGGTTCTCAAATAGCCTCCCATGGTCGCTGCATAGGGGAAACCAAGACTGGCAGTGGCGACCNTGGCTCCAAACAAGGGCCCCAGCGTTTGGGTCATGGAGACGGCTAAACCAGAGCAATCTGCAGTCACAAAATGACTGGTATGGCCACGGTCAGTGGTTACAGAGCCTGCGCTTGGCTTTTTTGAACTGATTTCTATTGGACTGGCATTAACACTGTCTGTCAGCANAGGCAGCCGTATTCTTTTCAAGCGTTGTCTGGCCCAGGAAGCGTCCGTNAACTGGTCAAGGTCCGTCTCGTAATAATCATCAGCCATGGATTCGATGCTCAGCGCCAGCGCCTGGGCCATTAATAGTGCCCACGATCGATNACTGAGGCTNCTTACATCATATTGGGCGAGTAGCATCATTGCTTTGGCAACCAGACCACCGCCCGCAGGCGCCGCTAGCGTGTGAATCTCATAATTNCGGTAAGGGAAATGAATATACCGCCCNGGTAAGACTTGGTAGGCCCGNAAGTCATCGAGGGTTATGAAACCACCATTTCTGGCCATGTCGGTACTGATTTCTCTGGCAATTTGACCCTGATAGAAGTCATCANGTCCAACATCACTCAATCGGGTTAGCGTCAGTGCCAGAGTGGGCTGTTTAAGAATGTCACCGGCTTTGACAGCTGTTTTACGCTGGCNTAGGTAGGCTTGGGCCATACCTGGATNTTGCTTTATTTTTTTGACGCTGCGCTGGTGCCTNNACGCCTCTCCGGGTAAAACTGNAAAGCCTTTNTGAGCGTNCTNTATGGCCGGCTGAANGAGNCTCNGGAAAGGCAGAGAACCGTGATTTTCATGTAGTACCTGCAATAAAGCGAGCAGCCCAGGCGTTGCTANTGTNGCATAGCCGGAGTTAGCCATTTTAGANTGAACAACAAATCCCCTGGGTATTTCTGTCATGCCGTTGTAACCCTGAAAACGACCATCAGGATACCTGACAATGGCCTGNGCCCTGCCACCTAAGCCGCTCATTGAAGGCTCGACGACAGAAAGTGTCAAAGAGGCTGCTATGGCAGCATCAATACTGTTCCCNCCAATCTTATAAATAGACTGGGCTGCATGCGTAGCTAGAGGATGCGCNGTGGATGCCATGCCACTGCTAGACGTNGCCTTGCTTANGCTTGCCTGGGCCAGACTANAGATGCTAAGTATCATCAAAACGGTAGGGAGTCTATTTTTAATCATGGATATTAGNGGGTCCATTGAGAAGCAGCGGTGCTGCGATACGGGTNATGCCCCTATTATTGTGCCCTACNCCGGGTACTATCGCCAACGACCAGTTCAGCGGTGCGATTGGCTCTGTGCATAACAAAAACAATCGGAGNCTGTTCGTTTATTGGGTCCGNTAAGGTATNNAAAACAGTTANCNGTTTGCCTGNCCAGGCTCGGAACGTGAAGTTGTGACTACCNTGGGCTATATCAGCCCGGCTGAGGTNAGTATCGGCAACAGATAGNGCAGAGAACAGAACAGATTACAAGCGCTGGGCGTTGAAGGTATCGGGCTACTTGCAATGGGATGCCTCTACGGCGCGNACTTCAGCTATGACAGCTTCGACCTGCTCGACTGCCTGGCCCAGATAGGTAGTGGGGTCGAGCAGTTCATCAAGCTGCTGAAGNGTTATCTGGTCACGTAATTCGGAATTGAGAAAAGCAGTTTTAAGGTCGATATTNCGCGCCAATGCTGTTCTCGCAATGTGCCGAACTTTGTCATTTGCTGTGGTTTTACCTATTTTTTTTGCCAGGGNAAATGTAAGCCGTTGGGNCATTATCAGCTGTCGAGTCTTATCTAAATTTTTCAGCATGACNTCAGGGTGNATAATAAGCGCTTTTAACAACTNATNGGTGATGGCGAGTTGTTTACTGCTTGCTATGCTGATGTCGGCCAGGACCTTAGAAGGACGACTCGTGTTATCTCTCTCAAAAATGTTGACCATATCATCGAGCACCACCTCAGCGAGTCTGGGAATGGATCTACTGGCCTGAATTAAAGCCTCGGATTTACTTGGGTTAACTTTATGCGGCATGGTACTGCTGTCGACTGATGTAGTNGATCTGTATTCAAGGGTTTCCCCAATATCAGTCGATTGCAGTAGAAATAGCTCTGAACCAAGGTGGCCCCATGTTTTGCTGNCCAGAGCCAGAAACAAAGCATACTCGGCGATGAGATCCCGGTTTGCATGCCAGTCCGAAGNGTAGGGTGNGTNCAGTCCAAGTTTCTTTGCAAACAGNTTTTCCAGTGCAATAGCTTTTGGGCCTAAGCCCAAGTAGCTACCTACGGCACCTTTAAGGATAGCGCCCCGTTTTAGGCGAGCTGAAATCTGNCTCAGTCTNTGTCGATGCCGGGCGTTTTCCCCCAACCAGGTACTCATTTTTTTACCAAAAGTAATGGGTAGGGCATGCTGGCCNAGGGTCCGTCCTACCATGATGGTATTTNNNTGTNNTGANGANAGGGNAATCAGGGTCTGTTCGAGCTGGCACATTTGCTTATCAAGGACATCTGCCGCAGCCAATAATTGCAGTATTAGGGCTGTGTCATAGATATCGACGGTGGTTGCACCATAATGAAGGTACTCTCTNGCCATTGGAGACAAGGTTCGGCCCCAAACGTTAAGCAGGGCGACCATACGGTGCTGGACGAGGGCTTTTTCGTTCTTTAGTGCTTGAATACTAAAGGGCATGGTTACGGCTGANGNTATGATTTCCTCAGCAGCCTGCTTTGGAATGATCCCTAAATCGCCCTGAGCTGCAGNCAGGGCACCCTCTACGCGTAAAACTGTCTGGATTTCATATTCTATGGTGAATATAGNATCGACAGTTTGTGCAAAACAGATNGGCATGCTCAGAACCANCGGTAATAACCAGGCGCGAGACATCTGGACCTCCAATAAAAAGGGAGCGATTGCGCCCCCTTCTTATTCTTATTCTTATTCTTATTCTTAATCTATCAGTTTTGTCTCATCTTCACTCTGAAATCAAGATAGAAGTTCCTTCCATAGTCCTGATGAGCATCAGCATAATAACCATAATATCNATCTGCTGTAGGCGCTCTTTCATCCTCAAGGTTTCTNACAGAGAATCTAATTCTTGCATCACTGCCTAATAAATCGAAATCATAAGACATTGTTAGATTCATTGTTGTCATAGAAGGCACAACATAAGCTTCGCCTTCCTTTGTGCCTAATGAAGTTTGCTCAAATGAACCTTTCTTAAGCGCGAATAAGCTGACTCCAAACGGTCCTTTGTCCCAAGAGAATCTTAGCGTGTGCTTGTTGTCATAGACGCCATCTAATCCAAGTAGGTCACCAAAACCTTTTATAGGAATTGATTCGGGTATTTCNCCGCTGTCTTTTTTAGCTTGAAGGGCGGCAAATTCCCCACTGGCTTTTTGCTCAAATTTATCAAGAAATGTTCCAATGTATCGAANATCAAATTCACCAAGGTTGCTCTCAAAATTGTAGTAGATACCAACATCGGTGCCTTCAACAGTTCTTAAAGCCATGTTGGTGTAATCATTCCTGATGAATTTAATATCACCAAAAGGGCATACGCCCGCTGCTGCAAAAGCAGCNGCGTCACCGTCATCAGGGGCCTCTCTCACGACCAAAGGATCGCCTGCGAAAGTGCCACAATTGTTTGTTCCATTGTCAAACCGTAAAAGCATGTCGTTGACTGTCTGGTTTTCACGACCGAACAAGCCAATCGTTTTGTCTTTTTCAATGGTCCAAGTATCAACGGTAATGATTAATCCGTCTATGGGTGTTAGCACAATACCGAAGGAGGTATTATCAGATTCTTCAGCTTCAAGACCTGCTGCACCTGTTGCCATTCTTTGTATGGTGTAACGTGAATCAGAATCAATCACATTTCCAACGGTTTGCACTGCATTAACTTGAAATGCGGCCCGGTCATATCGTGTTCCAGATCTTACAACGGTTTTTTCATTTATCTGAACGATGTTTGGGGCTCTAAAGGCTGATGATATTGAGGCCCTTAAATCAATCCACGGTGCGATTTGCCAGCCTAATGCCAGTTTTCCTACTGTTGAGGAACCATAGTCAGAGAAATCTTCACTTCGAACAGCTGCCTGCAAGTTAATTGAATCAGTGAGTGGAATTTGCATTTCAGCAAATAANGANACAACATCTCTTGAACCCGAAACATCNCCTGTTGGTGATGAATTCACAACATCGGCCACCAACGGATAGGTATCTCCTTCGTAGTCAGTATAGGTGATAGTTCCGTCTAGTCTTGGATCTCTGTCATCAANTATTTCTTCATCACGATACTCAAAACCTATCAAGAAACCGATGTGTCCCGCATAAAGCTCAAATAACTCATTGTTAGACATTTTAAAATCAATCATTGTGAGTTCACTTGAGCCGTATCTGTAAACGTCAATTAATGTTCTTTCAATGTTTGAATCTACGCCTGCGCTAAAGGGATTGTATGCTGCTGGAGTAGAGTCATACAAAGCTTCTTTTANGAGATTATTAGACATTCTATTGCTTGTCACATCATCGGATGTCGCTTTAGAAGTTACAAACGCTGTTTCCCAGTCCCAAGCACCGTTTGAGCCTCTGAAACCTTGAAGAAACCGGTAAGTTTCTTTTTCCACATTGACCAGTCTGGGCACCTCTTCGTATCGATAGTTATCCATATAAAGGTTGTAGCCTGCAAATATGGCCGTGGGAACCCCGTCGACATCTACCATTAATTGGTTTAAATAGTAATTGTCTGGACCCACTCTATGTTTTGAGGATGAAAATGCTGCTGAGGGATGGGCAATTCTGTCACTATCNGATTGGTAATAAGCGAGCTCTGTGAATGATTCGATACCATTGCTCATTTCATGATTGATAAACATCACAACATTTGTTCTAACTAGTTCGGATCGAACATCGGTTTTGCCCCAGAAATTACTTCTCAAAGCGCCATTTCCNTCTTGGGCAATACAAGTTCCATACCCTGTATCAAATAGGGGATGGCCTCTATTGGTGCATTTATCATCGCCTAAAGGAAAAATTTCAAATTCTCCGTTGGAGTCGGTCCACAAATGGTTGTAACTTTCTCCACTGTGTTCACTGGAACTGACCATATCAAATTGACCGTACAGAGAGTGCGCACTGGTGTTTCGAAAAGAAGTGCTTGTTTTCCAGGGTGAATCATCGTCAACAAAAGGCCTGTGGTCTCCTGCACCCCATCTAGGGTCTTCTTGTGCGTTGATGTTTTCACGATCGTAGTGGTCAAAAAATACGCTGACATTGGTGGCCCCATCATTGAAAAAGGAGCCCCATTTAGCGGTAATTTTTGTATCTTGAGCGTCAAAGTGATCGTATCCGCTGACTCTAGCTGTTATGTCAAAGCCTTCAAAGTCTGCCTGTAAAACATTGTTTATAACGCCAGCNACAGCATCTGCGCCNTAAATGGCTGAAGCGCCATCACGTAAAATTTCTAATCTTTCTAAGCCAGTGACCGGAATTAAGTTTGAGTTCACACTAACAGTTGGAACAAAATCCCCGCCAATTAGCTCAGTTTGATAACCAGGTGAGTTAACTAACCTTCTTCCATTAAGAAGGGTAAGCGTGTTACCAACACCGAGATTTCTTAAGTTATAGGCGCCGACATCTCCACGAGATGCATTTACACCACCNGCGGCATCTTCTGCTTCGGTAAAATAGTTTTGGCCTTGTTCAACGACGTGTTCAAGCAAGTCATCACCAGAATCAACGCCCATCGCTTCAATGTCTTTGAATGAAATAATTGAGACAGGTAAGGCCCCCGTAATATTAGCGCCTTTGATCTGTGAACCGACGACTAAGACNTCTTCCATTTCCCTGTCANCTNCTTCTTCTGCGTAGGCAAAGAAACAGGNAAAGGCNGTAAGNCCTAGAGCTGCAATTGCAAATTTTTTCATANTCTNGNTCCCNNTNTGTTTNNTTNTNTNANTNTTAAATGAATTANCNAANTTNANTATNANAAAGANTTNGTATACTTATAGGTTNAGNNTATANNATAATANATTCNGACTATNTGGATAGGNATATGCTCAATTCAAAACAGATCGAGGTTTTTTATACNGTTTACAAGGAAGGCTCNCTCACNAGGGCNGCTCGAAGCCTTAACGTGTCGCAGCCCTCAATTAGCAATTCACTCAGTTATTCNGAGCAGAAACTAAATCTGAAATTGTTTCTNAGGCANGGAAGGCGNCTGATCCCGACGCCAGAAGCAGATATTCTNTANAAGCATGCCCAAGAGGTCAATCGACACATATCNCNGTTTAATANTNTNTCGAGNAANCTGNTCAGNGATCAATTGGGNTATATNAATGTTGGTTGTACACCGTCGCTGGGTTTAAGGTTGATGCCAAAANTGATCAAGGCGTATTTAAAGCAGGAGCCACNGGCGCTTTTTAATATTGTAAATCTGCAGAGTTCCGAATTAGAAAGNCAGTTACNTGAGTTGACCTTTGATNTTGTTATTTGCTTTAACCCGGANGNGTCANANGTCATTAGAAAACAGGTATTNAAAAANGGGCAGATGCNGCTTATTACGCCGCCTGATTTTCGGAGTAGTAAAGCAGAGCTGGATATCAGTGAAATATCAGATTTACCTTTTATTCGAATCAAGAACCTGGAGTCCAGTGAGTCTCAGGATTCATTAGAGAGTCATCTTCGACGTAACAAAATAGATCTAAAATGGGTGGTGCAGACGGAAACCATTGAAGTCGCGAAGTCTCTTGTAGCTGAAGGAATCGGCTTTGCTCTAGTAGATGACTTTAGTATTTCTCAGTCCAGTTTACCCGAGAATGTCGGACTATATTCATTTACTCCCAGGATCATCTATGAGATTGGTGCCCTGTGTAACCTGGAAAAACCTATGTCGCTGCCGGCGACCAAATTTGTAAGATTTATAGACGAGTTCAGCCAGAATGGCTTTGCAAGTCTGTGAGGCTGTGCAAGGACTGTATCAACGACGAGCACTTGCCATTGCAGGGTCGCCTTGACTATGCGGTGACCCGGGCCCGGTGCGGTTCTTGGTTGTTACCCGACTGTTACGGCGACGAGTATAGGAGGGTTCAGGTTTGGTTGATCTGTACGTTACAAGTCCTTGTATCGGGTGCTACTCTATAGCAGGATGCAGTAGGCAGCCCTAACTTTATATTAGGCTTCGGTTATTGCCAAGCTTAAAAAGCTGGGCGTGCCCTATCAGGCCATCTCGAGTGAAAAGAAGAAATCGGGCAAATAGACCAGCAGCGAAGAGGTGGCTCACCAAATCTCGGCTGAGGTGGGTCTGCCGATAGCTAAGTTACAAGGTCTGGCCAGTAACGATATCGGTACCCTTAGCGCTTTGCAGGCAATGGT